>CAUTXU010000091.1:0-5139 GCA_963542415.1 uncultured Streptococcus sp. | reverse complement strand
TCAACCAGCTTTATCAGAAGCAGTCGTGACCGACAAAGGCGAACCTGCAGTTCAACCAGCTTTATCAGAAGCAGTCGTGACCGACAAAGGCGAACCTGCAGTTCAAGCAGAATTACCAGCAGCTGTTGTAACTGAAAAGGGCAAACCTGAGGTTCAACCATCCTTATCCGAAGCAGTCGTAACCGACAAAGGTGAACCAGCAGTTCAATCAGCATTACCAGAAGCTGTTGTAACAGAAAAAGGTGAACCAGCAGTTCAATCAGCATTACCAGAAGCAGTCGTAACCGATAAAGGTGAACCAGCAGTTCAATCAGCATTACCAGAAGCTGTTGTAACCGACAAAGGTGAACCAGCAGTTCAACCAGCATTACCAGAAGCTGTAGTTACTGGAAAGGGGAAACCTGAAGTTCAACCATCCTTATCCGAAGCAGTCGTAACCGATAAAGGTGAACCAGCAGTTCAACCAGCATTACCAGAAGCTGTTGTAACTGAAAAAGGCGAACCTGAGGTTCAAGCAGAGTTGCCAGTAGCCGTAGTCACTGAAAAGGGGGAACCAGTAGTTCAACAAGAATTACCAGAAGCTGTTGTAACTGAAAAGGGGGAACCAGTAGTTCAACAAGAATTACCAGAAGCTGTTGTAACTGACAAAGGCGAACCAGCAGTTCAACCAGCCTTACCAGAAGCTGTTGTTACAGACAAAGGTGAACCCGAAGTTCAACAAGAATTACCAGAAGCTGTTGTAACTGATAAAGGGGAGCCTGAAGTTCAACCAGTCTTATCCGAAGCAGTCGTGACCGACAAAGGCGAACCAGCAGTTCAACCATCCTTACCAGAATACCAGATAAAAGTTGCACCTGTTTTAACTTTGACCAAAGTAACTGAAGATGCTATGAATCGTTCTGCCAACTTAAACTATGCGCTTGATAATAAAGATAATGCTGAAATATCAAGTATTGTAGCTGAAATTAAAGATGGTGATACAGTAGTTAAACGGGTTGATTTATCTAAAGAAAAATTAACTGACGCTGTACAAAGTTTGGATTTGTTTAAAGATTATAAGATTGCAACAACAATGATTTATGATCGTGGTCAAGGTGCTGAAACATCTAAATTGGATGAAAAACCTTTACGTTTAGAGTTGAAAAAAGTTGAAATTAAAAATATCGCATCTACTAATTTAGTGAAGGTAAATGACGATGGTACTGAAACACCTAGTGATTTCATGACTGAAAAACCTTCAGATGAAGATGTGAAGAAAATGTACTTAAAAATCACTAGTCGTGATAATAAAGTAACACGTTTAGCAGTTGATAAGATTGAGTTGGTAACTGAAAAAGAAAAAGAACTTTATAAAATTACAGCAACTGCTCAAGATTTGATTCAACATGTGGACCCATCTAAAACTAGAAATGAATACATTCATTACATTGAAAAACCTCGTCCCAAAGTTGATAATGTTTACTATAATTTTAAAGATTTAGTAGATGCTATGAATGCTGATAAAAATGGTACATTTAAAATCGGAGCAGATTTGAATGCAACGAATGTACCAACACCTAACAAACAATATGTTCCAGGTACGTTTAAGGGACACCTATCAAGTGTTGATGGTAAACAATATACAATTCATAATATTGCCCGTCCCTTATTTGATCGTGTTGAAAATGGTTCAGTGAAGAATATTAATTTAGGTAATGTGGATATCAATATGCCTTGGGCTGACGGAATAGCACCTGTTGCTAATATGGTGAAAAATGCAACTGTTGAAGATATTAAAGTCACAGGTAGTGTTATCGCTAATAATAATATTGCAGGAATTGTGAATAAGTTAGACCGTGGAGCAAATATGCGCAATGTTGCATTTATTGGTAAATTACATGCTGGTGGAGATAAGGGGCAAAACCTAGCAGGGATTGTTGGAGAAATTTGGAAGGGTAACCTTGATAAGGCCTTTGTAAATGCCACAATTACTGGTAAACGGGCAAAAGCAGCTGGTATTGTATCTGTTTCAGGTAATGGTATGGATAATTATACTGTTGGAAGAGAAGGTAGTGTACGTCACTCTGTTGCGAAAGGGACGATTGATATTGAAAATCCTGTTGATGTGGGAGGATTCATTAGCACTAACTGGGTCTTGGGAGCTATTGAAGATAATGTTTCCATGATGAAAGTTTCCAAGGGTGAAATCTTCTTTGGTTCACACAATATTGATGATGAAGACGGATATTTCTCTGGAAATCGATTGAATCGTGATTATGTCGTGAAAGATGTTAGTACAGGTCTGTCTTCTTATCAACGCTCAAAACGAATCTCAACGATTTCCCAAGTAGAAGCAGATAAGAAAATTGAATCTTACGGTATCTCAGCAGACAAGTATGAAATCCATGACCCTATTGTTAATACCTTAAACCTCTTAACAAGAAAAGAAGATGAATATAAGTCAACCCAAGACTATAAAGTAGATCGAGATCTAGCTTATCGCAACATTGAAAAGCTTCAACCGTTCTACAACAAAGAGTGGATTGTCAACCAAGGTAACAAACTTGCAGAAGATTCAAACTTAGTTAAGAAGGAAGTCCTTTCTGTTACGGGTATGAAGGATGGTCAATTCGTGACCGATTTATCAGATATTGATCATGTGATGATTCACTATGCAGATAAGACTAAAGAAATCAAAGCTGTTCATCAAAAAGAGTCTAAAGTAGCGCAAGTTCGTGAGTATAGTATCGATGGATTGAGTGACATTGTTTATACACCAAACATGGTTGATAAAAATCGTGATCAATTGATTCAAGACATTAAAGGTAGGTTAGCGACTGTTGAATTAATTTCTCCTGAAGTACGTGCCTTGATGGGTAATCGGGATAGAGCTGAAGAAAATACAGAGGAACGTAAAAACGGTGATATCCGAGACCTTTATCTCGAAGAAAGTTTTGCTGAAACGAAAGCTAATCTTGATAAATTGGTCAAATCTTTGATTGAAAATGCTGACCATCAATTAAATAGTGACGAAGCGGCTATGAAAGCACTTGTTAAAAAAGTGGATGAAAATAAAGCTAAAATCATGATGGCTCTTACTTACCTTAATCGTTACTATGATATCAAGTATGGGGATATGACTATCAAGAACTTGATGATGTTTAAACCTGACTTCTATGGTAAGTCAGTTGACCTTCTTGATTTCTTAATTCGAATTGGATCAAGTGAGCGAAATATCAAGGGCGACAGAACTTTGGATGCTTATCGTGATATGATTGGTGGAACTATTGGTAAGTCTGAATTACATGGCTTCTTAGATTACAATATGCGTCTCTTCACTAACGATACTGATTTAAATGATTGGTTTATCCATGCGGCCAAGAACGTATACGTTGTGGAGCCTAAAACAACGAACCCAGATTTTGTTAACAAACGACATCGTGCATTTGATGGTTTGAACAATGGTGTTCATAATCGTATGATCTTACCTCTATTAACTCTTAAGAATGCACATATATTCTTGATTTCGACTTACAATACAATGGCTTATAGCTCATTTGAGAAATATGGTAAGTTAACAGAAGAATCTCGAAACGAATTTAAGAAAGAAATTGATAAAGTTGCTAAAGGGCAACAAACTTATCTTGATTTCTGGTCAAGATTAGCTCTACCTAATGTACGTGATAGACTTCTTAAGAGTCAAAATATGGTACCAACACCAGTTTGGGATAATCAGACCTACAATGGTTCTCCTGTAGGTCGTCGAGGATTTGACAGTAAAGGTAACCCTGTAGCCCCAATTCGTGAATTATATGGTCCAACATGGAGACACCATGATAGAGACTGGCGTATGGGCGCTATGGCCTCAATATTCCCTAATCCAAATAATGATGACAAAGTCTTGTTTATGGTAACGGATATGATTAGTCAATTTGGTATTTCAGCATTTACACATGAAACAACTCATGTTAATGACCGTATGTTATATTTTGGAGGAAATAGTCATCGTGAAGGCACCGACGTTGAAGCATATGCTCAAGGTATGTTGCAAACACCTGATAAATCTACAGGTAACGGTGAGTATGGTGCTCTAGGTCTTAACATGGCCTATCATCGTGAAAATGATGGTGACCAATGGTACAATTATAATCCTGATAAGCTTCAAACTCGTGAAGACATTGATCGATATATGAAAAACTATAATGAAGCACTAATGATGCTAGATCATCTAGAAGCAGATGCAGTTCTAGAATCAGGGGTATCAGATATTAATACGAAGTGGTTCAAGAAAGTTGACAAGGCAATGCGGACTATTGACAATTTGAATAGGCTCAAAGCGCCGAATCAATGGGATAAAGTTCGTGATTTGAATGAAGAAGAAAAAGCTAAGAAGTTATCAAGCATCAATGATTTAATCGATAATAATTTTATGACAAAACATGGAAATCCAGGGAATGGAATTTATCGTCCAGAGGATTTCACTCCAAACTCAGCTTACGTGAATGTCAATATGATGGCTGGTATTTACGGTGGGAATACGAGTGATGGTGCACCTGGTTCATTATCATTTAAGCATAATGCTTTCCGTATGTGGGGTTATTATGGTTATGAAAATGGCTTTATCAGTTATGTATCTAATAAATACAAAGCAGAAGCAGATAAAAACAACCATGGTTTACTAAGCGATAAGCTAATAATTAATAAAGTATCGCAAGGAAACTTTAAAACCCTTGAAGAGTGGAAGAGACATTGGTACGGGGAAATTCTTGTTAAAGCTAAGAAAGGTTTTGAGGCTATAGATATTGATGGAACCCATATTAGCAACTATGATGAGTTACGCACTTTATTTGATAAAGCAGTTCGCAAAGATTTGGAGGGAATGTCAGATCCGAAAATTAAAGATCATTTCAAAAATACAGTGGACTTGAAGTCCAAAGTATTCAAAACTCTACTAAAAAATACAGATGGTTTCTTTAATCCTTTGTTTAAATGAATATAACAAATTGCTACTTAATATGATGTTGGGCAAAAACTAGCTTCAAAATAAAACCACACAGTGATTTCAGTTTTATACTCAATTAAGCTGAAAGAAACATTGTGTGGTTTTTGAAGTACGACGGGCATGTCGTATATCTGAGGTGTAAGTCCTCCGTGGGCACC
>CAUTXU010000090.1:0-5154 GCA_963542415.1 uncultured Streptococcus sp. | reverse complement strand
TTAAATAAGGCTTTCCGAGTTTTCGGAGAGCCTATTTTTTTGTTTTGATACCCACGCTGATACCTATATTTAAAAAAACTATTTACGAAGCAAACTTGTCGGCTACTTCATTTTACAATCATAAAATAGTTGAATGTAAAACTTTTACAGGAATAATTTTCATAAGGGAATAAGATATTGTAAAAATTGTTAAGATTTGAAATTATAATTGTATCTCAGAGAAAAAGTAAGCAGAATGAAAGGATGTGGACTTGTATGAAAAAATTATCATAATGATAGTCTGTTCAATTTCTTTTCTTGTTTTATCTGCTTGTGTTAGTAAGAAAAAATTGATTCTTCCTGAACCTGAAACGGTCTCTGTAATTTCCTTGAAGAAAAAAATTTCTAAAAATGTTAAAACAATAACCAAGAGGGAAGAAATTTCAAAATTGATTGAGGAGATACAGAAACAGTCCAAATCTACAACTTTGGAGAGTTTCAATGATCAACCGACAAATGATAAAGATTACATCATTATCAAATTCACTCATCAGAATGAAGAAAATGATAGTGTAGCCTATCTATAAACTATGAAAGAAAAACAGTATATTGAACAACCTTATGTTGGGATCTGGGAGATAAGTCCAGATATAGTTAATAGGATTGAAGAGTTTTTTCTAGTTGATTTATAGAATTCAAGAAATTTTTAGAGAGTTTTCTTGTATCATGTTTTAAACGGTAAATCAACAAGATTTGCTGTTTTTATTTGTTTGAACCAAAATGAGGACTGAAAAAGATATCATTCTAACTCTTGTATTGGGATGTTAGAGTCTCATTTGAGACTTGAAAAGTTCCTGACTTTTTTCCTTTTTGGAAAACTTCTAAAATATGGTATAATGAAAAGATAAAGAAGTTGGGGGTAGAAGATGAACATTCAACAATTACGCTATGTTGTTGCCATTGCCAATAGTGGTACTTTCCGTGAAGCTGCTGAAAAGATGTATGTTAGTCAGCCGAGTCTGTCTATTTCTGTTCGTGATTTGGAAAAAGAGTTGGGCTTTAAGATTTTCCGTCGGACCAGCTCAGGGACTTTCTTGACTCGTCGTGGTATGGAATTCTATGAAAAAGCGCAAGAATTGGTTAAAGGATTTGATATTTTTCAAAATCAGTATGCCAATCCTGAGGAAGAAAAGGATGAATTTTCCATTGCTAGTCAGCACTATGACTTCTTGCCACCAACCATTACGGCCTTTTCAGAGCGCTATCCTGATTATAAGAACTTTCGTATTTTTGAATCTACTACTGTTCAAATTTTAGACGAAGTAGCCCAAGGGCATAGTGAGATTGGGATTATCTACCTCAACAATCAAAACAAAAAGGGGATCATGCAACGGGTTGAAAAGCTAGGTTTGGAGGTCATTGAATTGATTCCCTTCCATACCCACATTTATCTCCGCGAGGGGCATCCTTTGGCTCAGAAAGAGGAATTGGTCATGGAGGATTTAGCAGATCTACCGACAGTTCGTTTTACTCAAGAGAAAGACGAGTACCTTTATTATTCAGAGAACTTTGTCGATACCAGTGCTAGCTCACAGATGTTTAATGTGACAGACCGTGCTACCCTGAATGGTATTTTAGAGCGGACGGACGCCTATGCGACAGGGTCTGGATTTTTAGATAGTGACAGTGTCAATGGCATCACAGTTATTCGTCTCAAAGATAATTTGGATAATCGCATGGTTTATGTCAAACGTGAGGAAGTGGAACTCAGTCAAGCTGGGACTCTCTTCGTAGAAGTCATGCAAGAATATTTTGATCAAAAGAGGAAATCATGAAAAAAAGAGGAATAGTGGTAGTCGTTGTACTGCTTTTGATTGGGCTGGATCAGTTGGTGAAATCCTATATCGTCCAGCAGATTCCACTGGGTGAAGTGAGAACTTGGATTCCCAATTTCGTTAGCTTGACCTATCTACAAAATCGAGGGGCAGCCTTTTCTATCTTACAAGATCAGCAGTTGTTATTCGCTGTCATTACTCTGGTTGTCGTGGTAGGTGCCATTTGGTATTTACATAAACACATGGAGGACTCACTCTGGATGGTCTTGGGTTTGACCTTGATTATTGCAGGTGGTCTTGGAAACTTTATTGACAGGGTCAGTCAGGGCTTTGTTGTGGATATGTTTCACCTTGACTTTATCAATTTTGCAATTTTCAATGTGGCAGATAGCTATCTGACGGTTGGAGTGATTATTTTATTGATTGCAATGTTAAAAGAGGAAATAAATGGAAATTAAAATTGAAACTGGTGGCCTGCGTTTGGATAAGGCTTTGTCGGATTTGACAGAATTATCACGTAGTCTCGCGAATGAACAAATTAAATCAGGGCAGGTCTTGGTCAATGGTCAAATCAAGAAAGCTAAATACACAGTCCAAGAGGGCGATGTCGTCACTTACCATGTACCAGAGCCAGAGGTTTTAGAGTATGTGGCTGAGAATCTTCCGCTAGACATCATCTACCAAGATGAGGATGTGGCTGTTATCAACAAACCTCAGGGGATGGTGGTGCATCCGAGTGCTGGTCATACTAGTGGAACTCTGGTAAATGCCCTTATGTATCATATTAAGGACTTGTCGGGTATCAATGGGGTTCTGCGTCCAGGAATTGTTCACCGTATTGATAAGGATACGTCAGGCCTTCTCATGATTGCTAAAAATGATGAGGCGCATCTAGCACTTGCCCAAGAACTCAAGGATAAAAAGTCTCTCCGCAAATATTGGGCGATTGTTCATGGAAATCTGCCCAATGATCGCGGTGTAATTGAAGCACCGATTGGCCGTAGTGAAAAAGATCGTAAGAAACAGGCTGTGACTGCTAAAGGGAAGCCTGCAGTGACCCGTTTCCACGTCTTGGAACGTTTTGGTGATTACAGCTTGGTAGAGTTGCAGCTAGAGACAGGACGCACTCATCAAATCCGTGTTCACATGGCTTATATTGGCCATCCAGTCGCTGGTGATGAAGTCTATGGTCCTCGCAAGACTTTGAAAGGACATGGACAATTTCTTCATGCTAAGACTTTAGGTTTTACTCATCCGAGAACAGGTGAGATTTTGGAATTTACAGCAGATATCCCAGAGATATTTAAGGAAACATTAGAGAGACTGAGGAAGTAAGAATGAAAAAGAAATTAACTAGTTTAGCACTTGTGGGCGCTTTTTTAGGCTTGTCATGGTATGGAAATGTTCAAGCTCAAGAAAGTTCAGGAAATAAAATTCACTTTATAAATGTTCATGAAGGTGGCAGTGATGCGATTATTCTTGAAAGCAATGGACATTTTGCCATGGTGGATACAGGAGAGGATTATGATTTCCCAGACGGCAGTGATTCTCGTTATCCATGGAGACAGGGTATCAATACCACTTATAAGCATGTTCTAACAGATCGTGTCTTTCGTCGTTTGAAGGAATTGGGTGTCCCAAAGCTTGATTTTATTTTGGTAACACATACCCACAGTGACCATATTGGAAATGTTGATGAATTACTGTCTACCTATCCAGTTGACCGAGTCTATCTTAAGAAATATAGTGATAATCGTATTACTAAGCCTGAACGTCTTTGGGATAATCTGTATGGCTATGATAAGGTTTTACAGACTGCCGCAGAAAAAGGTGTTTCAGTGATTCAAAACATCACACAAGGAGATGCTCATTTTCAGTTTGGGGACATGGATATTCAGCTCTATAATTATGAAAATGAATATGATGAGAATGGAAATCTTAAACCTGTTTGGGATGACAATTCCAATTCCTTGATTAGTGTGGTAAAAGTCAATGGCAAGAAAATTTACCTTGGGGGAGACTTAGATAATGTTCATGGAGCAGAAGACAAGTACGGTTCTCTTATTGGAAAAGTTGATTTGATGAAGTTTAATCATCATTTAGATACAAAAAATTCTAATACAAAAATTTTATAAGAAATTTGTCTCCTGAGATAATTGTTCAAACTTCTTCCTCACCAATTGGTTCGTATGATAGCGGTGAAGAAATAAATAGGGAATATATTAGCTGGCTTGAATCAATGGGAATTCAACATATAAACGCAGCCAGCAAAGACTATGATGCGACAGTTTTTGATATTCGACAAGACGGTTTAGTAAACATTTCAACTTCCTACAAGACGATTCCAAGTTTTCAAGCTGGTTGGCATAAGAGTGCTTATGGAAATTGGTGGTATCAAGCACCTGATTCTACAGGAGAGTATGCTGTTGGTTGGAATGAAATTAAGAGTGACTGGTATTACTTTAACCAAACGGGTATCTTGTTACAGGATCAATGGAAAAAATGGAACAATCGTTGGTTCTATTTGACAGACTCTGGTGTTGCTGCTAAAAATTGGAAGAAAATTGATGGAATCTGGTATTATTTCAACAAAGAAAACCAGATGGAAATTGGTTGGATTCAAGATAAAGAACAGTGGTATTATTTGGATGTTGATGGCTCTATGAAGACAGGTTGGCTTCAATATAAGGGGCAATGGTATTACTTTGCCCAATCAGGGGAAATGAAAACGGGCTGGGTAAAAGATAAAGAAACCTGGTACTATATGGATTCTACTGGTATCATGAAGACAGGCGAGATAGAAGTTTCTGGTCATCATTACTACCTAGAAGAATCAGGAGCTATGAAGCAAGGCTGGCTTAAAAAGGCAAATGATTGGTATTTCTACAAGGCGAACGGCTCACGAGCTGTGGGTTGGATTCAGGACAAGGATAAATGGTACTTCTTGAAAGAAAATGGTCAATTACTTGTGAATGGTAAGACACCAGAAGGCTATACTGTTGATTCAAGTGGAGCCTGGTTAGTGGATGTTCCGGTCGAGAAATCTGTTACAACTAAAGTCACAAGTCATTCAGAAATAAAAGAATCGAAAGAAGTAGTGAAAAAAGATCTTGAAAATAAAGAAACGAGTCAACACGAAAGTATTACAAGTTCTTCAACTAGTCAAGATTTGACTTCTTCAACTTCACAAAGCTCTGAAACGAGTGCAAACAAATCGGAATCAGAACAGTAGTAAAAAAGAAGGTTTTAGGGCCTTCTTTTTCCTATCAACTCTTTTCTATTTTCTGCTATTCATGTTATAATGGATAAATATGAAGAATCGGAGTGAGACTATGAAATA
>CAUTXU010000089.1:0-5173 GCA_963542415.1 uncultured Streptococcus sp. | reverse complement strand
CTTGTGCTAACATTGGCTCAATCCTAAACCCATCAACAATCGTCATCGGTGGTGGGGTATCAGCTGCAGGAGAATTCCTTCTACAAGGTGTTCAAAAAGTCTATGACGAAAATAGCTTCCCACAGGTACGCACATCAACAAAATTGGCTCTTGCAACTCTAGGAAATGATGCTGGAGTTATTGGAGCAGCATCACTTGTATTGCAATAAAATAATAAAAGGGGAAAAATGCTAACCTAGAGTTAGTAATGTTCCTCTTTTCTTTTTTATGCTATACTAGTTAGGACAATAAATGAGGTGAGAGTAAATGACAAAAGCAGATACGATTTTTAAAGAAAATATTGAACGAATCCTCAAAGACGGTGTCTTTTCTGAGCAGGCTCGTCCTAAGTACAAGGATGGAACCGTGGCTAACTCCAAGTACATAACCGGTGCCTTTGCCGAGTATGACTTGGCCAAGGGAGAATTTCCCATCACAACCTTGCGTCCTATCGCTATCAAATCCGCCATCAAGGAAGTGCTCTGGATTTACCAAGACCAGTCTAATAGCTTAGAGGTGCTAAATAGCAAGTACAATGTTCACTACTGGAATGACTGGGAAGTGGGAGATACAGGAACAATCGGTGAGCGCTATGGTGCTGTTGTTAAGAAACACGATATCATTAACAAGCTTCTCAAGCAGTTGGAAGCCAACCCTTGGAACCGCCGCAATATTATTTCGCTTTGGGATTACCAAGCTTTCGAAGAAACAGATGGGTTGCTCCCATGTGCCTTTCAGACCATGTTTGATGTCCGCCGTGTTGATGGGGAGATTTATCTGGATGCGACCTTGACCCAGCGTTCTAATGATATGTTGGTGGCTCATCACATCAATGCTATGCAGTATGTGGCTCTTCAAATGATGATTGCCAAGCATTTCGGCTGGAAGGTCGGGAAGTTCTTCTACTTCATCAACAACCTCCATATCTATGACAATCAATTTGAACAAGCTCAGGAATTGCTTCGTCGTGAGCCGTCAAACTGCCAACCACGCTTGGTTTTAAATGTTCCTGATGGGACTAGTTTCTTTGATATCAAAGCAGAAGATTTTGAGTTGGTGGATTATGACCCTGTCAAGCCACAGTTGAAGTTTGACCTAGCTATTTAAAAGAATAGAAAAAAGAAGTTGAGACAATAAATCCCAACTTCTTTTGTTTCTTAACGTGATACGCGGCGACGAGCTGCTTTTTTACGGTTTTCTTCGATGAAAGCTGCTTTTTGCTCTTCTGGTTCGATTACTTTCTTTTTAAATGCGTATACTGCACCTGCAAGTGCAGCGACAGTTCCTGCGACACCTGTTACAAGACCTTTAGCGAATCCTTTAGCCATGAGTCTTCCTCCTTTATCTTCTCGATCAGCCAGGCTCCTAAAGTGGTAGCATTTTTCTGACTGACCTTTTTGTGATATAATAATAGTAACGAAAAAATGGGAATTTTTCAAGGAAAAAAGATGAAAACAAAAATAATTGTGATTGTTGGACCGACTGCAGTTGGAAAGACGGCTCTAGCCATTGAAGTGGCCAAGCGTTTTAATGGCGAAGTGGTTAGTGGAGATAGCCAGCAAGTCTATCGAGGACTTGATATTGGGACGGCTAAGGCTAGTCCAGAAGAGCAGGCAGCTGTTCCTCATCATTTAATCGATGTTAGAGAGGTAACCGAGTCTTACTCGGCTTTTGATTTTGTTTCAGAAGCTAAGATGGCTATTGAGGATATTCACAGTCGTGGCAAGCTAGCTATTATCGCTGGTGGTACTGGACTTTATATCCAGAGCTTGCTAGAAGGTTATCACCTGGGTGGGGAGACTCCCCATGAGGAGATTTTGGACTATCGAGCTAGTTTGGAGCCTTATACAGATGAGGAATTAGCTCATCTTGTGGAGCAAGCAGGTCTTGAAATTCCCCAGTTTAATCGTCGTCGTGCTATGCGTGCCTTGGAAATTGCCCATTTTGGTCAGGATTTGGAAAATCAAGAGACCTTGTATGAACCATTGATTATCTGCTTGGATGATGAACGCAGTCAACTTTATGAGCGCATCAATCGCCGAGTGGATTTGATGTTTGAGGCTGGGCTTTTTGATGAGGCCAAGTGGCTTTTTGACCATTATCCAGATGTGCAGGCTGCTAAAGGAATTGGCTATAAGGAACTTTTTCCTTATTTCCGTGGAGAGCAGACTTTGGAGGAAGCTAGTGAGAGTCTCAAACAGGCGACCCGTCGTTTTGCCAAGCGTCAGTTGACCTGGTTCCGTAATCGCATGCAGGTCACATTTTATCAGATTGGAGAGTCTGGTGTGCAGGAGCGTATTTTTAGCCAGATTGAGGAGTTTTTAGATGATTGATACGGAGAAAAAAGAGGAGCGAGTTCTGCTCATCGGTGTGGAATTGCAGGGCATGGACAATTTTGACCTCTCCATGGAAGAATTGGCCAGTCTAGCTAAGACAGCTGGGGCAGTCGTTGTAGATAGCTACAGACAAAAACGTGAAAAATATGATTCCAAGACCTTCGTCGGCTCTGGTAAGTTAGAAGAAATTGCGCTCATGGTGGATGCAGAAGAAATTACCACTGTCATCGTCAACAACCGTCTGACCCCAAGGCAAAATGTCAATCTAGAAGAAGTTCTGGGTGTTAAAGTCATTGACCGTATGCAGTTGATTTTGGATATCTTTGCCATGCGGGCTCGAAGTCATGAAGGGAAACTCCAAGTCCACCTAGCCCAGCTCAAATATCTCTTGCCTCGCTTGGTTGGTCAGGGGATTATGCTCAGCCGTCAGGCAGGGGGAATTGGTTCCCGTGGACCTGGTGAAAGCCAGCTGGAGCTGAACCGTCGTAGCGTTCGCAATCAAATCACGGATATCGAGCGCCAGCTCAAGGTGGTTGAGAAAAATCGGGCGACTGTTAGAGAAAAACGTTTGGAGTCCAGCACCTTTAAGATTGGTTTGATTGGTTATACCAATGCTGGGAAGTCAACTATCATGAACACCTTGACCAGTAAGACCCAGTATGAGGCAGATGAGCTATTTGCGACTCTAGATGCGACGACTAAGAGTATCCATCTGGGAGGCAATCTCCAAGTAACTTTGACAGATACCGTTGGCTTTATCCAAGATTTGCCGACAGAGTTGGTGTCTAGTTTCAAGTCAACCTTGGAAGAAAGCAAGCATGTGGACCTTCTGGTTCATGTTATTGATGCCAGCAATCCTTACCACGAGGAGCATGAAAAAACAGTCCTGTCCATCATGAAAGACTTGGATATGGAGGATATTCCTCGCCTGACCCTTTATAATAAAGCGGATTTGGTGGAGGATTTCACGCCTACCCAAACGCCTTATGCCCTCATTTCTGCCAAGTCTGAGGATAGTCGTGAGAATTTGCAAGCTTTGTTTTTAGAGAAAATCAAGGAGATTTTTGAGAGATTTACCCTGCGCGTGCCTTTTTCTAAGTCTTACAAGATTCATGATTTGGAAAGTGTTGCGATTCTGGAAGAGCGCGATTATCAGGATGACGGGGAAGTCATTACAGGCTACATTTCTGAGAAAAATAAATGGAGGTTAGAAGAATTTTATGACTGATATCAAAACCTTAGCTCTAAAATATGGGGGCTATACAAGTCTGGATAAGGTCTATCTGGATCAACTTCTAGCTGGTAAAACAGAGCAGGAGCAGTTGGCACTGATTACTCCTCCGCCAAGTGTGGTCAATGCTTACTTTGCAGAGCTCTATCAGAAAAAGAGTCCTGAGGCTGCGACGGATTATTTTGCAGAACTCAGTCAGGAACTAAATCTCTACAATGCTGAACCAAGTTTCACCCTAGAAAGCAAGCCTTTTATTCGTCTTAACCTATCTGGAAAATCCTTTGGTTTTTGCTACGAGAGTGAGGGTCTGGCTCGAATTTTCTCTGAAAATAAAGAGATTATTTCAGAAGACTTGCTTTTTGAAATTGCGCAAATTTTCCCCCATCAACTTGTCTTTGAAGAGTCTGGAAAGATTTACATGAAGGCTGTCGGGGACGAGGAAGTTGTTAGCGTAGAGAGTCTTACAGCTTTGACGGATTTGGAAAGCTTGGCTGATGGTCGTAAGCGTCTCAAAGGCTACAGCCAAGAGGATTTACTGCAAGAAGCTACTGCTTTTTCTGGCAAGCGCTATTTCCGATCGGAAAACCGCACAGCTATGTTATATATTGATTAATTAGAAAGTATCGAATGGATATTCAATTTTTAGGAACGGGGGCTGGTCAGCCCTCTAAAGCCCGCAACGTTTCAAGTCTCGCCCTGAAACTCTTGGACGAGATTAACGAAGTCTGGCTCTTTGACTGTGGAGAAGGAACGCAAAATCGCATTCTGGAAACCACAATTCGACCACGTAAGGTCAGCAAAATCTTTATCACTCACTTGCACGGAGACCATATCTTTGGCCTGCCAGGATTCCTTTCTAGCCGTGCCTTTCAGGCCAATGAAGAGCAAACAGATTTGGACATCTACGGACCTCAAGGGATCAAGTCTTTTGTCTTAACCAGTCTACGTGTGTCAGGTTCTCGTCTGCCTTATCGCATTCATTTTCATGAGTTTGACCAAGATTCTCTAGGGAAAATCCTTGAGACCGATAAGTTTACGGTGTATGCTGAGGAGTTGGACCACACTATTTTCTGTGTTGGTTATCGTGTCATGCAAAAGGACCTAGAAGGAACGCTGGATGCTGAAAAACTCAAGGCTGCTGGTGTGCCATTTGGACCGCTTTTTGGGAAAATCAAGAATGGTCAGGACGTTGTTCTCGAAGATGGTACTGAAATAAAGGCAGTAGACTATATCTCAGCGCCACGTCCAGGTAAGATTATTACCATTCTTGGTGACACCCGCAAAACCAGTGCCAGCGTGCGTCTGGCTATCAATGCTGATGTCTTGGTTCATGAATCGACTTATGGCAAGGGCGATGAAATAATTGCTCGTAATCATGGTCACTCTACTAACATGCAAGCTGCACAAGTAGCGGTAGAAGCAGGTGCTAAACGCCTCTTACTCAACCACATCAGTGCTCGTTTTCTCTCAAAAGATATCAGCAAGCTCAAAAAAGACGCTGCTAGTGTCTTCGAAAATGTCCATGTGGTCAAAGACTTGGAAGAAGTGGAAATCTAAAAGATTGAGA
>CAUTXU010000088.1:0-5312 GCA_963542415.1 uncultured Streptococcus sp. | reverse complement strand
TTTTACCAAATACGCCAAATGGTGTGGATGATATCCGTACACAAATCTTGTCAGCCCTCCGTGCTGAGAAGAAATAATAGACTAAAGAGCTTGGCAACAGGCTCTTTTTGTATTGCGGTTGTTAAGAAAAGCAAAGAACATTGATATACATTTATACTCAATGAAAATCAAAGAGCAAACTAGGAAGCTAGCCGCAGGCTGTACTTGAGTACGGTAAGGCGACGCTGACGTGGTTTGAATTTGATTTTCGAAGAGTATTAAATAAAAATTATTGTATGTTGTCCCCCTTAATTTGGAATGATAAGGGAATAACTAGAAAGATTTGTGAATACAAATTATTTCTGATATACTAAATATACAGTAATAATGAATGATAGGATATGGAATGAAAGAATTTCAATTTGAGAGAAAGCAGCGTTTTTCTTTGAGAAAATATACAATAGGAGCTTGTTCGGTCTTGCTAGGAACGAGTTTATTTTTTGCTGGTATGGGTGCTCAACCTGTACAGGCTACAGAAACGAGTTCAACACTAATTTCAAGTCATTATTTGGATGAGCAGGATTTATCTGAAAAGCTGAAATCTGAGTTGCAATGGTTTGAAGAAAATAAGATTGAGGTAAAAGAGGGAAAAGAATATTACTTTGTCTATCGAAAATTGGCTACAAGATTACCAGAAACAGGTCTGTTTTCTAATGATGGGATGTTTATCTTGGGAGCAGGATTATTATTGCTTTCCTTCACTTTAATTAAGAGAAAAAAGGGAGCGTCTTACTTCCTTGTGACAGTCTTTGCTGTTGGTGGCTTGGGAGCATCCATCTCTGCTTTAGAAAATCTGGTAGAATTGCAACCAGCCCTTGTTAAGAGAGTAGAAGGTCAGTTTCTACCAAGTCCTGAAACAGTCCAAGGATATGAATTTACGGGATATTATTTGGTAAGAGATAGTGCTAGCAAGGAACTTTCTGTTGATAAGGTAGAGTCGCCAGCATTATCTCAAAAGGAGGACAGTTCAGAACCTCAATCTAAGAAGATTGTACCACAGACTACATCTCATTTTAGCTCGACTAAAGATCTTGTGCAATCTCCTCAACCATCTTACGCAGTTGAGCCTATTTTAAATCCAACTTCTGAAAAAAGTATGAATATTGAGTCTAAAAAAGTACCAGATGAAGGAATGAAAACTGTTATTGAAGACAAGCCAGAACTGGAAGTTAGGATAGGGGAGATAGAGCTTGAAACTCAATTTCAGTCTGACCCGACTCTGGCTAAGGGAGAAAAAAGAATTTCTATAGAAGGTGCCAAGGGACAAGAACGAATCTTAACAGAAGTAAGGGTTGTCGATGGTATTGTTACGCGAAATGAAGTAGGGAGAGAAGTGCTTCGTGAACCAGTTGCTCAGGTGATTTTGGTCGGGACAAAAGAGAAGGAACCTCAAGAAAATGGTATAAGCCTAGCTCCGGAAGTCCAACCATCTCTTCCCTCTTATGAAGGTGGTGTTTCCGGCGAATCCTTGGTGGAACCGTCCCTTCCATCTTATGAAGGCGGTGTTTCCGGTGAGTCCTTGGTAGAACCAGCGCTTCCGTCTTATGAAGGCGGTGTTTCCGGTGAATCCTTGGTGGAGCCGTCCCTTCCCTCTTATGAAGGTGGTGTTTCTGGCGAATCCTTGGTGGAACCGTCCCTTCCCTCTTATGAAGGTGGTGTTTCCGGCGATCCTTCGGTAGAGGCATCTCTTCCGTCTTATGAAGGTGGTGTTTCCGGTGAGCCTGAGATACAGGAGAATCTCCCAGAGTATAAAGAAGACACTCAACTTCCTCAGACCAAAGTAGAGACAAAAGCTGTTCCTTATGAAACAATTTATGAAAAGAATGAGAAACTAGACCACGGAGTTACAAGAGTAAAGATTTCGGGTGTTGAGGGACAAGAACAAGTTACTACTACCTATACTAAAGATCAAACAAGTGGAAATATTTCTGAGAATAAAACTGTCAAAATAGTAGCTAACAAAGTTGATCAAGTTGTAGAAGTTGGAACTAAACCGAGTGTTGAAACTACTATCCTATCTCATAAAACGATTTACCAAGTGAATCCTGCTTTGGAGTTCAGAAAAGAGGAAGTAGCGGTTGCAGGGCGTGATGGTTCGGTGGAAACTAGGACGACTTATCAACTAGATAAGTCAACAGGTCAGGTGACGGTATCTGACACTACTAGACAAGTAAATCCAGCAGTCGATAAAGTGATTCAAGTTGGTAATGTGGAAAAAGTAATACAACCGATTGCTGTTACTGAGGAGCGAAGAGAGGATTCTTCACTTGCTAAAAATATAGAAAAGGTAGCATCTGAAGGAGAAGTTGGTGAGAATACACTTACCAGAACATACGCTATCAATGAACAAACTGGTGAATTGGTTAATCCTCAAGAAGTGATTCAAATAACAAAACCAATGAAACCGAGAGTTGTTTTAGTTGGTAGTCAGGAGGATAAACCACACTTGCTTCCAGCTAATAATGAGAGAGAAGATGCTGTGGATGTGTCTGCTCTGACCACAAGCGCGAGATCAGTAGACTTCTTACATGACAGTAAACTAAAAGCACAGTTAGAGCCTACCTATGATCCTCGAGATATTACAACAAAGAGAATTGCGCTCAGAAAAACACACCCAAATATCACTGACCAAGAGGTCAAAGATATGTTGCGCACAGAGTATCTTCAAAAACTGTCAATTCAAGAAAGCTTTGATCAGACGAAGACGCAAGCTGAGTCAAGTTTCAAAAAGATTGCCTCGCATACATTGGGAATTATAGGAGATACCCCTGAAAATCGCAGTAAGGTCAAACAAGAGCTGGAGCAATACAAAGAGCAGATTTTGTTGGGACTGTCTTATATCAATCGTTTTTATAATATTCAATTTGGGGACACGAATATTCGTGATATTCTGGCCTTTAATCCAAGTTCATTTGGTAATAAGACGATGACAGCCTTGGATAGTTTGAAAAAATTAGGATCCATGTCTTATGAAGAGATGAAATTGACCAATAGTCCTCAAACATTTACAAAGTATTTATCTACCATTACAGGTAAGGCTAGTTTGAAGGAATTTTTAGACAGCAATCGCCAACTCTTTACGTCAGATGATGCGGATACCTGGCTTAAAAAATCTAGCCAAGCTATGATTGTTGACAAACCATCTAAAGAAAATCCTTCAGCGTATGTCGGGCTGTATAGCAAGTTGACAGCTGGGGAAAAGGATCCTCGTAAACAAGAGGCTAATATGGCTGCTATTTTGGGACTTTTGAATGTGAAAGAACCAAATGTTTACGTGATTAGCAATATGGCGACGATTACCTATGGTAATATTGGTTCCTACATAGATACCTCTCTTGCCCAGTCTAATCCAACTAAGTATCAAGCTGAACTTGCTAGAGTCAAGTCTTTAATTGAAAAAGCGGCTGTACAACAAGCTAACTATGTTGATACTCTTTATCGTATAACAAAACCTGTAAATCGTGATAAGTTGCTTACAAATCGCTTGATTATTGATACGATGAAGAAGTATACAAGCAATCCGAATGCACAGATTGATAGCACTTGGTCACCAGCTACTGGTAATGGAGTTGATAAGGGAGTCGACCAATTTATGACTCCTATGAATTACTATTCTCCAGTAAGTAAGGTGGGAGCTGAGGCCAATGGATTAGGTGTCCGTTACTTTATAGATAGGGTTCTGGATGATAGAGGTTCAGCGACTTATTCTCATGAAATGACGCATTTATTAGACGGAACAGTTCTGTTTAATAATCATGGTCGTCGAGATGGTACAGGAGCAGAGTTTTATGCGCGTGGTATTTTTGAAAATTCCTATAATCCAGAAAAGGATACTTATTTCAATCTCAACTTTGTATATGATGAGAGTGATAAGAATGGATTTTACAATAAAACACCCGATCGATTTAAAACGGTAGAAGATTTGCAATCTTACATGAAGGGAAGTTTTGATGTCCTTTATACTCTAGATTACCTAGAAGCAGAGGCAAGTAAAGGCTTATCTTCAGAAGATAAGATGAGTTATTTCAAAAAAATAATGCCGATTACTTCAACAGGTTCTAGAACTTGGGTAGATTACCGCAATACAGCGGTTAAACCGACTCATAAGAGTGAGGAGATTCAAGAACTGACCTTAGAAGATGCCAAGAAATTGACAGATATTGATAGTTTGATTGACAATCATATCCTGGTCAATCGTTATATCATTGCTGGGTTTACGGATAAAGGTAAAATTGCAGCAAATGGTTATTATACCGTTGATATGTTTGATACCATTTATGGTGTTAGTCAAAATGACTCTGGTATGAGTGGGGATATCACCTTTAGAAAACAAGCCTTTGAATTGATGGCTGCTTTGGGCTACTATGAAGGATTTGTTCCTTATGTGTCAAATCAGTTTAAAGAAGCAGCAGAGGCTGAAAACAAGCCTTTGTCTGATACTTACATTTTTAATAAAGTTTTGAGTGGTAAGAGCTATGCTGAGTTCAAAAAAGCACAAATCAAGGAAAGAGTGGATAGGCTCAATCAATTGAAACCTTTGACAATCCAATATGAAGGTCAGCAAATAAGGCTGACAAGTCAGAAGTTAAGTGAATTGATGCAGAAAGCTGTCCAAGAGGAGTTGAAACAGATTAAGACAGGCAAAACAACTGCTCGCACCTATACCTTTATCGAAACTCCAGTCCAAAAACTGAAAAAAGCGATTTATAAAGCTTATCTCAAAGATTCAGATGACTTTAGACAGTCGATTTATAATAGCTAAGACAAAAGGAACATCTCTCTGGAATGAACATTCAGAGGGGTGTTTTTTTGGTTCTTGTCAGATTTGCTACTCAATGAAAATCAAAAAGTAAACTAGGAAGCAAGCCTCAGGTTGCTCAAAGCACTGCTTTGAGGTTGTAGATAGAACTGACGAAGTCAGCTCAAAACACCGTTTTGAGGTAGTAGATAAGACTGACGAAGTCAGTTACATATACCTACGGCAAGGCGACACTAGTATGGTTTAAAGAGATTTTCGAAGAGTGTGACCTTGTTTCTTGAAAATGACAGTTTATATGAACATGGAGTTATTTTCAGACTTTTCCACAAATTATAGAATCTTTTCTGAGGATTTAGGGAGTGATGGAGGAAACCTTGAAAGCGCTTTTGTTTTGTGCTATAGTCAAGTATATCGATTCGTTTAAAGAGGAATGTTTGTATGAGAAGAGAAGAAGTTTTGCGAAATCACTGGTTTTTTAGCCAAGAGGTGGGGAAAGAAGAGGCCTTGGCGCCGG
>CAUTXU010000087.1:0-5333 GCA_963542415.1 uncultured Streptococcus sp. | reverse complement strand
AAGATGCGCAAGGAAGCCCTTGGTGAAGGAGAAGAAGAATGAGTTTGCAAGAAACAATTATACAAGAACTGGGCGTGAAACCAGTGATTGATGCCCAGGAAGAAATTCGTCGTTCCATTGATTTCTTAAAGAGATACCTGAAAAAACATCCCTTCTTAAAGACCTTTGTACTAGGGATTTCTGGAGGTCAGGACTCAACCTTGGCAGGTCGCTTGACCCAACTGGCTATGGAAGAACTGCGAGCAGAAACGGGAGACGACAGCTACAAATTTATCGCTGTCCGCCTGCCTTACGGAGTACAAGCTGATGAAGCAGATGCTCAAAAAGCCCTTGCCTTCATCCAACCAGATGTCAGCTTGGTTGTGAATATCAAGGAATCAGCTGACGCCATGACAGCTGCAGTTGAAGCGACAGGTAGTCCTGTTTCAGATTTTAACAAGGGCAATATCAAGGCTCGTAGTCGTATGATTGCCCAATATGCCCTTGCGGGTACTCATAGCGGAGCGGTCATTGGAACAGACCACGCTGCAGAAAATATCACAGGTTTCTTTACCAAGTTTGGTGACGGTGGTGCGGATATTTTACCCCTTTTCCGTCTTAATAAACGTCAAGGAAAACAACTCTTGCAGGAACTTGGTGCAGACCTAGCCCTTTATGAAAAAATCCCAACAGCAGACCTAGAAGAAGACAAACCAGGCCTGGCTGATGAAGTAGCCCTTGGAGTTACTTATGAAGAGATTGACGACTACCTAGAAGGCAAAACAATTAACCCAGAAGCCCAAGCGACTATCGAAAACTGGTGGCACAAAGGCCAACACAAACGCCACCTACCCATCACCGTCTTTGATGACTTTTGGGAGTAAAAAGGTCCGGGGGACCTTTTTAGCTTCTTGCCCTGAAATTAAAAAGCAAGAAAAACCTCCAGTGGAGGTTTTTACCCCGAGTCTAGAAAGGGGAAAACGAGGAGGTCCGGGGGACCTTTTTAGTTTATTATCTTGAGATTCAAAAGCAAAACAAGTTTCAATGGAGATTGGGCAGAGAATCATCTATCAGAAAGCGAGGTATCGTCATGAAATCTATCGGTACGCAAATATTACAGACAGATCGTTTAATCTTGCGAAGATTTGTGGAAAGTGATGCAGAAGCCATGTTTCAGAATTGGGCTTCATCCGCTGAGAATCTGACCTATGTCACCTGGGATCCTCATCCTGATGTCGAGGTGACTCGAAATTCGATTCGCAATTGGGTTGCCTCCTATGCTAATCCCAACTATTACAAATGGGCCATTTGTCTCAAAGAAAACCCGGAGCAAGTGATAGGAGATATCAGCATCGTTGCAATAGATGAGAACGATTCTTCTTGTGAAATTGGCTATGTGCTAGGCAAGGTTTACTGGGGGCATGGTATGATGACGGAGGCCTTGAAAGCTGTCTTGGACTTTTGTTTTACTCAAGCAGGTTTTCAAAATGTCAGAGCACGATATGCTAGTCTCAATCCAGCTTCAGGTCGTGTCATGGAGAAGGCTGGAATGTCCTATCTAAAGACTATTACCAATGGTGTAGAGAGAAAAGGCTATCTTGCAGACCTTATTTATTATCAGATAAGTAAGAAGGATAGATAAGCTTAACATTTATTGCTTACCCGCTGTTCTTATTTTTTATTTACTATTTCATTTATCCTTTCTTTTTCCGAATAAATAGATAGAAGCATCAAATCTAGTAAATTAGATTAAAAAATGTGCTATAATGAAAGGAGAGCAAATATGACTGTACGTCATCCGGGCATTAGCCCGACCAACGATTTGGTTGCTAAGAAAATTTTTAGCAATCCAGAAATCACTTGTCAATTTATTCGCGATATGTTGGATTTACCAGCCAGAAGTGTAACTATTTTAGAGGGAAGTAACATTCATGTCTTGCCTTCTCTACCCTACTCGGTTCAGGATTTCTATACCAGTATAGACGTCTTGGCGGAGTTGGATAATGGAACTCAAGTAATCATCGAGATTCAGGTTCATCATCAGAATTTTTTCATCAATCGCCTGTGGGCTTATCTGTGCAGTCAGGTCAATCAGAATCTTGAAAAAATTCGCCAACGTGAAGGTGATACTCATCAGAGTTACAAATATATCGCACCAGTATACGCTATTGCAATTGTCGATAGTAATTATTTCTCAGATGACCTGGCTTTTCATAGCTTTAGTATGCGAGAGGATTCGACAGGTGAGGTTTTAACCATCACAAACAATGGACAAGAAAACCATCTAGTCAAGATGGCATTCTTGGAATTAAAAAAATATAGAGAAACCAGCAAAGATAGCATTCGCAAGCCGTGGTTGGAGTTTTTTGGGAACAAGCCCTTTACTAAACAACCCGAGCGAGCTATCAGTCAGGCAGACCAACTGCTGGACTACAAGAGCTGGTCCGAGGAGGACAGGAAAATGTTTAGTGAACAGCGCAGACGCGAAGAACAAGCATTATTAGCACACGACTATGCCTTGGAAACAGCTAGAGCAGAGGGACTTGAACGTGGGAAAGTTGAAGGAAGAGTCTTCGCTTTCTTAGATATGGTTCGCCAAGGTCTTCTGACTTCAGAGGTTGCCAGCCAGCAATTGGGTATGGCCATCGCTGAGTTTGAGGCGCTGTTGTAAGACCATCACCAATACTAGTCAAGATGGCATTCTTGGAATTAAAAAAATATAGAGAAACCAGCAAAGATAAGGTTCGTAAACCGTAATTGGAATTTTTTGTAAATCAGTAAGTCAATGACAGATTTTTTCCGTGATAAAGGGAAGAATCTGTTTTTTTAGTTTACTAGATGTTGGCTCAAAAACATAAGATAGCTTATCTTTTTACTCATGCTTTTTTGATTTATTTGAAGTATAACCTGATTAAATTCCTATTTTTCCCTATCATTGTCCCTGTTTTTTCTGGAGTTTTGGGGCTATAATAGTCCTATCAAATCAAAGAATGGAGGAAGGCAATGGATAATATAATCTTTTTTATCAGTGTTTTTCTTGCTGGAATTCTTTCCTTCTTTTCTCCTTGTATTTTACCCTTGTTGCCAGTCTATGCAGGGGTCTTGTTGGATGATAAAGATGGTGCTCAGTCTTCTAGTGGAAAATATTCAATCTCACTTGTTAGTCTATTGCGAACTCTAGCCTTTATAGCGGGGATTTCCTTTGTTTTTATCTTACTGGGCTATGGAGCTGGTTTTTTAGGCAATTTGCTGTATGCTTCTTGGTTTCAGTATGTGACGGGTGCGGTTATCATTCTCTTGGGCTTGCACCAGATGGAAGTCTTACATTTGCAGGGACTCTACAAGGAAAGAAGGCTACAATTAAAGAGACAGGGGCAAAAGGGTAAGGGCTATAGTCAGGCATTTTTACTGGGATTGACCTTTAGTTTTGCTTGGACGCCATGTGTGGGACCGGTTCTGGGCTCTGTTTTAGCCTTGGCGGCTTCAGGTGGTTCAGGTGCTTGGCAGGGAGCTGGTCTCATGTTGGTTTACACGCTGGGTTTGGCGCTACCATTTTTGGTTCTAGCTCTAGCCTCCAGCTATGTTTTGAAACATTTCCGAAAACTTCATCCCTACCTTGGAACCCTCAAAAAAGTAGGTGGTTTCCTCATTATCGTGATGGGAATCTTGGTGCTTTTGGGAAATGCTTCCATTTTGACTACATTATTTGAATAGAGAGGAAAAAGAAATGAAAAAATGGCAAACATGTCTCCTTGGAGTAGGCTCAATCTGTTGCTTGGCAGCCTGTTCGGCTAAAAACATGTCAGACGAAGCTACTATGAAGGAGCAAACCAAAACAGAACAAGTCAGTTCACAAACTGCGACTAAAGGTCAGGCGGTTGCTGATTTCGAACTGACGGGAGTAGATGGCAAGACCTACCGTTTGTCTGATTACAAGGGCAAGAAAGTCTATCTCAAATTCTGGGCTTCTTGGTGTTCCATCTGTCTAGCCAGTCTTCCATATACCGATGAAATCGCTAAAGATGCTGGTGATGATTATGTGGTTTTGACGGTAGTGTCACCAGGACACAAGGGGGAACAAGCAGAAGCAGACTTTAAGAACTGGTACAAGGGCTTGGATTATAAAAATTTCCCAGTTCTAATTGATCCGTCAGGCAAACTTTTGGAAAGTTATGGTGTCCGTTCTTACCCAACTCAAGCCTTTATAGACAAGGAAGGCAAGCTGGTCAAAACGCAACCAGGTTTTATGGATAAGGATATGATTTTAAAAACATTGAAAGAAATGGGGTAGAGAAAGGTCATGAATGATAAAGTAAAATTGTTTGTCTTGGCAGGAATCTTTTTCCTAGCCATAACCGGTTTCTATTTTCTATTGATGCGAAATGCAGGGCAGACAGATAGCTCGCAAATTGAGAAAGCATCAGTTAGCCAAGGAGGAAAAACAGTGAAAAAAACAGAAGTTAGTAAAGATGCAGACTTGCACGAAATTTATCTAGCTGGGGGATGTTTCTGGGGGGTGGAGGAATACTTCTCACGCGTTCCCGGAGTGACAGATGCCGTTTCAGGCTATGCAAACGGTAGAGGGGAAACAACCAAGTACGAATTGATTAACCAAACTGGACATGCGGAAACCGTCCATGTCACTTACGACGCCAACCAAATTTCCCTCAAGGAAATCCTACTTCATTACTTCCGCATTATCAATCCGACCAGCAAAAATAAACAAGGAAATGACGTTGGTACCCAGTATCGTACCGGTGTTTATTACACAGATGAAAAGGATTTGGAAGTAATTAACCAAGTATTTGATGAAGTGGCTAAGAAATACGACCAACCTCTGGCAGTTGAAAAGGAGCCCTTGAAGAATTTTGTAGTGGCGGAGGATTACCACCAAGACTATCTCAAGAAAAATCCAAATGGCTACTGCCATATCAATGTTAATCAGGCGGCCTACCCCGTCATTGATGCCAGCAAATATCCTAAGCCAAGTGATGAAGAATTGAAAAAGGCCTTGTCACCTGAGGAGTATGCAGTCACCCAGAAAAATCAAACAGAACGAGCTTTTTCAAACCGTTACTGGGATAAATTTGAATCTGGTATCTATGTGGATGTAGCAACTGGTGAACCTCTCTTTTCATCAAAGGATAAGTTTGAGTCTGGTTGTGGCTGGCCTAGTTTTACCCAACCCATCAGTCCAGATGTTGCCACTTACAAGGAAGATAAGTCCTACAATATGACACGCATGGAAGTGAGAAGCCGAGTTGGAGATTCTCACCTTGGCCATGTCTTTACGGATGGACCACAGGACAAGGGTGGCTTGCGCTACTGTATCAATAGTCTCTCTATCCGCTTTA
>CAUTXU010000086.1:0-5437 GCA_963542415.1 uncultured Streptococcus sp. | reverse complement strand
CAGCTGCTGGAAACTTAATCCAAACTCAATTCCAAGAAGGTAAAACAGCTGCTATCATTGATGGACCTTGGAAAGCTCAAGCCTTCAAAGATGCTAAAGTAAACTACGGTGTTGCAACTATCCCAACTCTTCCAAACGGAAAAGACTACGCAGCATTCGGTGGTGGTAAAGCTTGGATCATCCCATCAAGCACTAAGAACCTTGAAGGCGCACAAAAATTTGTAGACTTCCTTGTTTCAACTGAACAACAAAAAGCCTTCTACGATGCAACTAACGAAATCCCAGCTAACACTGAAGCTCGTTCATACGCTGAAGGTAAAAACGATGAGTTGACAACAGCTGTTATCAAACAGTTCAAGAACGCTCAACCAATGCCAAACATCTCTCAAATGTCTGCAGTTTGGGAACCAGCTGCTAACATGCTCTTTGACTCTGTAAGCGGTAAGAAAGACGCTAAAACAGCTGCTAACGATGCTGTAACATTGATCAAAGAAACAATCAAACAAAAATTTGGTGAATAAAAAATTTGTTCAAGGGGGGTGGAATTCAAATCCCCCTTTGAATTTATCAATAGAAAACATATATAGTTTAGGTTTTAATTAAAAACCAGTATCCTATGAAAGGAGTTATTATGGAAAAGCAACAACCTAGTAAAGCAGCCCTGCTGTCTATCATTCCTGGGTTAGGACAGATTTACAATAAACAAAAAGCCAAAGGTTTTATCTTCCTTGGTGTAACCCTTGTTTTTGTCCTTTATTTCCTAGCACTTGCAGCCCCTGAATTAAGTAATCTCATCACTCTTGGTGACAAACCAGGTCGTGATAATTCCCTCTTCATGCTGATTCGCGGTGCCTTCCATTTAATCTTTGTAGTCGTTTATGTACTCTTTTATTTCTCAAATATCAAAGATGCACATACAATTGCAAAACGCATTAACAATGGAATTCCAGTTCCACTTACGCTAAAAGATATGATCAACGGAATCTATGAAAATGGCTTCCCTTACCTCTTGATCATTCCATCTTATATTGCCATGACTTTTGCGATTATCTTCCCAGTTATCGTAACCTTGATGATCGCCTTTACTAACTACGACTTCCAGCACTTGCCACCAAACAAATTGTTGGACTGGGTTGGTTTGACAAACTTTACAAACATTTGGAGTTTGAGTACCTTCCGTTCTGCCTTTGGTGCCGTTCTTTCTTGGACGATCATCTGGGCTTTAGCTGCCTCAACTTTACAGATCGTCATCGGTATCTTCACAGCTATCATTGCTAACCAACCATTTATCAAAGGAAAACGTATCTTTGGTGTTATTTTCCTTCTTCCTTGGGCTGTCCCAGCCTTCATCACTATCTTGACATTCTCAAACATGTTTAACGATAGTGTCGGAGCTATCAACACTCAAGTATTGCCAATCTTGGCTAAATTCCTTCCTTTCCTTGATGGGGCTCTTATTCCTTGGAAAACAGACCCAACTTGGACTAAAATTGCCTTGATTATGATGCAAGGTTGGCTTGGATTCCCATACATCTACGTTTTGACTTTGGGTATCTTGCAATCTATTCCTAACGACCTTTACGAAGCAGCTTATATTGACGGTGCCAATGCTTGGCAAAAATTCCGCAACATCACTTTCCCAATGATCTTGGCTGTTGCGGCACCTACTTTGATCAGCCAATACACCTTCAACTTTAACAACTTCTCTATCATGTACCTCTTCAACGCTGGAGGACCTGGTAGTGTCGGTGGTGGAGCTGGTTCAACCGATATCTTGATCTCATGGATTTACCGTTTGACAACAGGTACATCTCCTCAATACTCAATGGCGGCAGCTGTTACCTTGATTATCTCTATCATTGTCATCTCAATCTCTATGATCGCATTCAAGAAACTACACGCATTTGATATGGAGGATGTCTAAGATGAATAACTCGATCAAACTCAAACGTAGACTGACTCAAACCCTTACTTACCTCTACTTAGTTGGCCTTTCAATCGTGATTATCTATCCACTGTTGATTACCATTATGTCAGCCTTCAAAACTGGTAACGTAGTAGCCTTTAAACTAGACAGCAACGTCGACTTTAGTTTTGCTAACTTTCAAGGGCTCTTCTCTGAAACCTTGTACGGTACTTGGTACCTCAACACTTTGATTATCGCCTTGATTACCATGGCTGTCCAAACAAGTATCATCGTACTTGCTGGTTATGCCTACAGCCGTTACAACTTCTTGGCTCGTAAACAAAGTTTGGTCTTCTTCTTGATTATCCAAATGGTGCCAACTATGGCCGCTTTGACAGCCTTCTTCGTTATGGCACTTATGTTGAACGCCCTTAACCACAGCTGGTTCCTCATCTTCCTTTATGTTGGTGGAGGTATCCCGATGAATGCTTGGCTCATGAAAGGTTACTTCGATACAGTGCCAATGTCTCTAGACGAATCTGCAAAACTAGACGGTGCAGGACACTTCCGCCGCTTCTGGCAAATTGTTCTCCCACTTGTTCGCCCAATGATTGCTGTGCAAGCTCTCTGGGCCTTCATGGGACCTTTCGGAGACTATATCCTCTCTAGTTTCTTGCTTCGTGAGAAAGAATACTTTACTGTTGCCGTTGGTCTCCAAACCTTCGTTAACAATGTGAAAAACATGAAGATTGCCTACTTCTCAGCAGGTGCTATCCTCATTGCCCTTCCAATCTGTATTCTCTTCTTCTTCCTACAAAAGAACTTTGTTTCAGGACTTACAAGTGGTGGCGACAAGGGATAATATATCCCCGCCACCCTTTTTCATTTTGAAACTCGTTACTGTAAAAATATCCTTGTAGCAAACAATTTGTCTCCTAGACTTGAAATAAAGTACATTTCTCTATATAATAATACTCATATAGAAAACACCTTTTAGAAAGATACAAATGCTTCCATATCCATTTTCATATTTTTCAAGTATTTGGGGATTTCGTAAGCCCCTGTCCAAACGTTTCGGGCTCAACTGGTTTCAACTGCTCTTTACCAGTATCTTCCTTATCAGCTTGTCTATGGTACCCATTGCCATCCAAAACAGCTCACAGGAGACTTATCCCCTAGAAACCTTTATCGATAATGTCTATGAACCTCTAACAGATGAAGTTGTCCAGGATCTCTCTGAACACGCTACAATTGTTGATGGCAATTTAACTTATACAGGTACAGCTAGTCAAGCTCCTTCTCTTGTGATTGGTCCAAGTCAAAGCAAGGAATTACCTAAAGACTTGCAACTGCATTTCGATACGAATGAGCTAGTCATCAGCAAGGAAAGCAAAGAACTGACCCGTGTCTCTTACCGAGCGATTGATACTGAGAGTTTCAAAAACAAAGACAGCTTGACCCAAGCCATTTCTAAAGACTGGTACCAGCAGAATCGTGTCTATATCAGTCTCTTCCTAGTTCTCGGTGCTAGCTTCCTCTTTGGTTTGAATTTCTTTATCGTCTCTCTAGGGGCTAGTCTTCTCCTTTATATCACTAAGAAATCACGCCTCTTTTCATTTAGAACCTTTAAAGAGTGCTACCATTTTATCTTGAACTGTTTAGGATTACCAACTCTGATTACGCTTATTTTGGGACTATTTGGCCAAAATATGACAACCCTCATCACTATACAAAACATTCTTTTTGTTCTATATCTGGTCACTATTTTTTATAAAACGCATTTCCGTGATCCAGATTACCATAAATAGGAGATTTTTATGCCCGTTACGATTAAAGATGTGGCCAAGGCTGCTGGTGTTTCACCTTCAACCGTAACCCGTGTTATTCAAAATAAATCAACCATTAGCGACGAAACGAAAAAACGTGTTCGCAAGGCTATGAAGGAGCTCAATTACCACCCCAACCTCAACGCTCGTAGTTTGGTAAGCAGTTATACCCAAGTTATCGGCTTGGTCCTTCCTGACGACTCAGATGCCTTCTATCAAAATCCTTTCTTCCCATCTGTCCTCCGTGGTATTGCCCAAGTCGCCTCTGAAAACCACTACGCCATTCAGATCGCGACAGGTAAAGACGCCAAAGAGCGACTCAAAGCTATTTCCCAGATGGTTTACGGCAAACGTGTAGATGGTTTGATTTTCCTTTATGCGGAAGAAGAAGATCCCTTGGTCAAATTGGTGGCTGAAGAGCAGTTCCCCTTCCTCATTCTAGGAAAATCCATTTCACCCTTTATCCCTCTTGTCGATAATGACAATGTCCAAGCTGGTTTGGATGCAACAGAATATTTCATCAAAAAAGGATGCAAACGAATTGCCTTTATCGGAGGTTCTAAGAAACTCTTCGTTACACAAGACCGTCTAACTGGTTACGAATCCGCACTCAAGCAATACAAACTGCCTCTTGATGACAATCTGACCTACTTTGCAAATGAGTTTCTAGAGGAAAAAGGATATCAGTTTAGCCACCTCCTCTTTCAGCATGACCCACAAATCGATGCTATCATCACAACCGATAGCCTCCTAGCCGAAGGGGTCTGTGACTATATCGCTAAGCACCAACTGGATGTCCCTGTTCTCAGCTTTGACTCGGTCAATCCCAAGCTCAACTTGGCAGCCTATGTTGATATCAATAGCTTGGAACTTGGTCGTGTTTCCCTTGAAACCATCCTCCAGATTATCAACGATGCTAAAAGCAATAAGCAAATTTGTTACCGTCAGTTGATTGCCCACAAAATTATCGAAAAATAAAAACCAGCTCGCGCTGGTTTTTTTAGTCATTATACTCAATGAAAATCAAAGAGCAAACTAGAAAGCTAGTCGCAGGTTGCTCAAAGCACAGCTTTGAGGTTGCAGATAAAGCTGACGTGGTTTGAAGAGATTTTCGCAGAGTATTAATTATCTGTTTCAACGAATCGTCCCAGGATATGCACATTCTCCGATACAGAGACAAAGGCGCTTGGATCCACCTGTTTCATAATCTGTTTAAATTCATTAAACTCTGCACGTGTAATGACAGTGATTAAAACTGCCTTTCTTTCGTGATTATAGGTTCCTTCTGCATCGTGGATCATGGTTGCTCCGCGGTGCAATTTTTTATGGATTTTTTCAATTACCTTGTCTGGATGATTGGTCACAATCATGGCCTGCATGCGTTTTTGCTTGGTAAAGACAGCGTCTGTCACACGGCTAGAGACAAAGATGGTAATCATAGAGTAGAGAGCGTATTTCCAACCAAAGGTCAAACCAGCTATCAGCATGATGGTCCCATTTACCAAGAAAGAAATACTACCGACATTCTTACCCGTTTTCTTGCGAATGGTCAGACTGACGATATCCGTCCCACCACTGGAGATATTGTTTCGAAGAGCAAAACCAATCCCCAAACCCATGACAACACCCCCAAAAAGGGCATTGATAATGGGATCCTCCGTCAAGGTCGCCACAGGGACAAACTGGATAAAGAAGGAACTCATGG
>CAUTXU010000085.1:0-5438 GCA_963542415.1 uncultured Streptococcus sp. | reverse complement strand
TTCATTCTAAACCTCTTGCGCATTATTATATCACAAATGCCCTTAAAAAGCGACCCTTTAAAAGATGCAAGCCCTTCTTTCATGATTGATTTCTCTAACTTCAGACACAAAAGGAGGAGGGGATCATCACCCTCCTACCCACGTGTTCAGATCACTAACACCTAACGTTCCACGATAAGGGCAGTCCCCATCCCTCCTCCGATACAGAGAGTTGCTAACCCAGTTTTAGCATCTCGTTTCATCATCTCATGTACCAGCGTTACTAGGATACGGCAACCGGAGGCCCCAATTGGGTGACCAAGAGCAATGGCGCCACCATTGACGTTGACAATATCTGTGTTGAAACCAAGTGTTTTGCCAACCGCACAAGCCTGAGCAGCAAAGGCTTCATTTGACTCAATCAAGTCGAGATCATCAACTGTCAAATTGCCTTTTTCAAGAGCTTTACGGGTCGCATAAATCGGTCCACATCCCATCATCTTAGGATCCAAACCTGCACTTGCATACGAACGAATGCGCGCAATGACTGGAAGTCCTAATTCTTCAGCTTTTTCAGCACTCATGACCAAGACAGCCGCCGCTCCGTCATTGATACCTGAGGCATTTCCCGCTGTAACAGAACCGTCTTTTTTGAAAACAGGACGTAGCTTCAACAGACTCTCCAAGCTAGCATCTTTTCTAGGAAATTCATCTGTATCAAAGACGATAGGATCGCCTTTACGTTGAGGAATGACCACCGGAACAATCTCTTCCTTAAAGCGTCCAGATTCTATAGCCGCCACTGCTCGTTTTTGTGATTCCAAAGCAAGCGCATCTTGATCATCCCGGCTAATACCATATTCTTCTGCCACATTCTCAGCTGTAATCCCCATATGGTATTCGTTAAAGGCATCAGACAAACCGTCCTTAATCATGGTATCTACCACTTTCGAATCTCCCATACGGCCACCCCAACGGAAGCTTGGCAAAACATATGGAGCCTGACTCATGTTTTCTGCACCACCAGCTACGATAATATCTGCATCGCCACATCGAATCGCTTGAGCAGCCAACTGCACTGCCTTCAAACCAGAACCACAAACCTTGTTGATAGTAAAGGCTGGTGTAAATTCAGGGAGTCCTGCATGAACGCTCATTTGACGAGCTACGTTTTGCCCTAAACCTGCGCCTAGGACATTCCCCATAATCACTTCATCTACTAGCTCTGGTTTGACATTGGCTTTTTCCAAAGCACTCTTAATAACCAACGCTCCCAAATCAACAGCTGAAACATTCTTCAAACTCCCTCCAAAGGAGCCTATTGGAGTTCGTACTGCAGAAACAATCACCACGTCTTTCATAACTGCCCCCATTTATACCTTTTATAATATTGCAATACAAAAGTGGTTTACACTGGTGTAAACCACTTTGAAAATTCTATTTTATGATTCTTTCACTTCTAACAAACCGACTTCACCATCTTCACGGCGATACAAAACATTAGTTGTTTGATCTTCTACATCTACATAGATAAAGAAATCATGTCCCAATAAATCCATTTGGAGAAGAGCTTCTTCTAAATCCATTGGCTTCAAATCAATTTGTTTTGAACGAACGACTTTTGGTTGCACAACATTTGCATCTTCAACTAGAGCATCTGTAAAGAGTTGACTTGTCGCAACTTTATTTTTATTCTTACGTTCGATTTTAGTTTTATTTTTACGAATCTGACGTTCAATTTTATCTGTTACAAGATCGATAGAACCATACATATCTTGAGAAATATCTTCAGCACGAAGAGTGATAGATCCAAGCGGAATTGTTACTTCAACCTTTGCTGTTTTTTCACGGTAAACTTTCAAGTTCACACGTGCATCCAACTCCTGCTCAGGTTGGAAATACTTTTCGATCTTTTCGAGTTTAGAAACTACATAATCACGAATTGCTTCTGTTACTTCTAGGTTTTCACCACGGATACTATATTTAATCATATAAGTACCTTCTTTCTAAACATTTTTGTTTTTCTAACTATATTATAACGCTTTCATTTTCATTTTGCAAATTTTTTCCTCATCTTACAAGGGAAAAAGTTTTAACTTCCAAAGCACCTGCTTCTTCCAAAAGTCGTTTCACACGATTCACAGTTGCCCCTGTTGTATAGATGTCATCAATCAGCAAAATCTTCTTAGGAAGTGAGATTCCATCTTTAATAAAAAATGGAATTTCAGTAGCTAACCTTTCCAAACGGCTTTTAGAAGAGCTAGCACTCTCTTCTCTTTTTCCTAGTAAATCTTGAAAAGAAAATCCTGCCGCCTCAACCAAACCCTCGACTTGGTTAAATCCCCTCTCAAGCAATCTTTCAGGGCTTAGGGGAATCGACACAAATTGATATACTCTATACTTTTTCAGCTCCTCAGCAAGAACAGAAGCAAAAACTTTTCTAAGCAAAAAATCGCCATCAAACTTATATCGACTGAAAAAGTCTTTCATAGCTTGATTATAGGTAAAGATTGCCTTATGATCAACCTGAATTCCTTCTTTACACCAAAGTTTACAATCTTGACACTTAGTTGACATGCATGTTTTCATACAGTTTGGGCAATAATTCTCACCAATCTTCTCAAAACTAGAAGCACAAGCTGAGCAAAGATAACTGCAGTCATCCTTCAAAAGGAAGAGACTGCTAAAAGTCAGCTCACTCTTTGTAGTCTGGCCACATAGTAAACAGTTCATAACTCTGCCTCCTTATTCATCTGCTTGATTTCCTTGATTGCCTTCTTGATGGAAGCATTTAACCCATCATGAAAGAAGAGCAACTCACCAGTTGGTCTGTCCATGCTACGTCCAACTCGACCACCAATCTGAATCAAGCTAGACTTGGTAAAGAGACGATGATTAGCTTCTACTACGAAAACATCCACACAAGGGAAGGTAACCCCGCGTTCCAATATTGTTGTACTAATCAGTATTGTCAGTTCTCCATCTCGAAAAGCTTGCACCTGCTCTAATCGGTCTTCTGTGACAGAAGATACAAAACCGATATTCTCATCTGGGAAATGCACCTTTAGTATTTCTTTTAGTTTTTCGCCTTTCTTAATCTCTGATGCAAAAATCAGTAAGGGGTAACCTGTTCTTCTCTGTTTCTCAATGTAGGTCTTTAACTTGGATGACAACTGACTTTTCTCTAAACAGCGATTAAAATCTGATGACCAGACAGGTTTGGGAACAATCAAAGGATTTCCATGAAACCGTCTTGGCAAGCTTAATCGTTTTAATTCTCCTGTGCGAACCTTCCTATCTAACTCATCTGTAGAAGTTGCTGTAAGGAATATCCTCAACCCATCCTCCTTTACACTATTCTTTACAGCATAGTAAAGCATAGTGTTGTCAACATAAGGAAAGGCATCTACCTCATCCACTATCAACAAATCAAAAGCATGATAAAATTTTAATAACTGATGAGTTGTTGCAATTACTAAGGGAGTTCGAAAATAGGGTTCTGACTCACCATGAAGTAGTGCTATCTCACAAGCAAAGTCATTCTGCAGTCGCTTATACAACTCCAAGCAAACATCTATTCGAGGGCTGGCTAAACAAACTGCACCACCTTCATCAATCACTTTAGCCACAACTTGATAAATCATCTCTGTCTTTCCCGCTCCTGTTACAGCGTGAACCAAGGTTGGCTCTTGCTTGTCTACCGCTTGAAGAAGTCCCTCTGACACTTTTTCCTGAAAAGGTGTTAACTGACCACGCCATTTGAGGACGTCTTGCTTAGGAAAATTCTCCTGTGGAAAATAGTATAAAGCTTGATCACTCCTGACTCTCTTCATCAACAAACACTCCCTACAATAGTAAGCGCCGATAGGCAAATACCATTCCTCTAGAATCGTACTATTACAACGTTGACAAAACAGTTCTCCTTTCTCTTTTCTCATTGCTGGAAGTTTCTCAGCCATCTGACATTCTTCTTTTGTTAATTCTTTCTCAGTAAACAAGCGACCGAGGTAATTTGGATTTACTTTCATACTTCTTTATTCGTAAAAATCTAGCGCTTTAGGTAATTTTTTAGTACAATTAAATCATGGAATTTAGAACAATTAAAGAAGACGGGCAAGTCCAAGAAGAAATCAAAAAATCACGCTTTATCTGTCATGCCAAACGTGTCTATAGTGAAGAAGAAGCTCGTGACTTTATCACTGCTATCAAAAAAGAACACTACAAAGCCACCCATAACTGCTCTGCTTTTATTGTAGGGGAACGCAGTGAAATCAAGCGTACGAGTGATGATGGGGAACCTAGTGGTACTGCTGGAGTCCCTATGCTTGGCGTCTTAGAAAATCATAATCTTACCAATGTCTGCGTAGTAGTTACTCGTTACTTTGGTGGAATTAAGTTAGGCGCTGGCGGTTTGATTCGCGCTTACGCAGGAAGTGTAGCCTTGGCTGTCAAAGAAATAGGCATTATTGAAATCAAAGAGCAAGCTGGCATAGCCATTCAGATGTCTTACGCTCAGTATCAAGAATATAGCAATTTTCTTAAAGAACATCATCTCATGGAGCTGGATACAAACTTTACAGATCAAATTGATACAATGATTTATGTTGATAAGGAAGAGAAAGAAAATATCAAGGTTGCTCTTGTAGAATTTTTTAATGGAAAGGTTACTTTAACAGATCAAGGTTTACGAGAAGTTGAAGTTCCTGTAAACTTAGTGTAAACAAAGGAGAAATACATGGCGTTTGGGAAATTTATTCAAGGACTTGCTGGTAACTTCAGCGAGCAAAACAAAGAAGCTCTTATCAATGAATATGGTCAATACCTACTAGAGAATGAAGAAATACAAAGTGGATATAAGCTCATTCGTGACGCAATCATCTTTACAAATATTCGTATTATCTTTACAGATAAGCAAGGGGCTACTGGTCGCAAGGTGTCTGTTAAGTCACTCTTTTTGATGAACATTGTCAACGTTGAAATGGAAACTTCGGGAGCAGGTATAGACGATAGTGAGATTACGATCACTTATTTAGAGAATATCTTGCTAAAAGCACATAATGAGCATTTTAGTTACCACAAATTTGAATTTCCTAAGAAAACGGATATTCTTCCCCTTTACACCTATTTACTAGAACTTGCTTATCACAATCGATTGAAAATTAATGGCTTAGACCTTTGATATAAAAAAATCCTATCGCTTCGATAGGATTTCTATATTTTACAAATAGCCTAGAGCACGTTATACTAGTATCATCTTATACAAAGAGGTATATCTATGACTATCTACAATAATATTACTGAACTAATCGGACAAACACCAATTGTTAAACTCAACAATATTGTTCCAGAGGGTGCTGCAGACGTCTATGTTAAACTAGAGGCCTTTAACCCAGGATCTTCAGTCAAAGACCGTATTGCCCTTAGCATGATTGAAAAAGCGGAACAAGATGGTATTCTAA
>CAUTXU010000084.1:0-5452 GCA_963542415.1 uncultured Streptococcus sp. | reverse complement strand
ATGGCACTAATAATCGTCGTCATAAAACTAAACGATTGTTGAACTTCTGCAAATACAGCTGACTCATCTGCTACTTGATATTCTCCCTGTTGCAAGCCAGCAAGCTCTGTCATTTTTCGTGCTAATTCTGGCCCCAGAGTTTGAGTCAAGCTTGTGTCATTCACTCGAAAGACAATATTAGCAATTTCATCTACATTAAAATTCGCAGCAAGGGAGATATTTGTGGTAATAGGCAAGCCACCAAGACCATACATTTTTGAATTTTTAGATTCTGGGCTAGTATAAACACCAATGACTCGATAACTAAAACCATTGACTTCCACAACCTTGTTAATAGCCTCTTGAGGAGATCCAAATAGACTAATGGATAATTCTTCATCAAGCAAAATGACACTTGCAAATTCTTTGAAATCTTGTTCTCTCAGACTACGACCTGCAAGAATTTCATTGTTAACAGCCTCCATATAAGTTCTGTTTCCACCTGTCAAATTGGCATTTTCAACCTTTTTATCTTTATAAGTCAAGATGGCGTTCGTTGAGTTGGTTACATAGTAATTATCCACTCCCTTCAATTTGGCTGCCTCCTTGACCCAAGATTCTTGCGGTTTTGGTGGTTCAACATGAACTTCCTCTTCTTTTCCAGAAACCGTAAAAGCTGATTGTTTCTGAGTAAAAGACCCATCTTTACTTTTTTTAGAAGAGAAAAAGACACTGATATTCTTCTGAGATCTGGTCATGTTTTTATTGAGCTGTCGAGACATAGAATCTCCCAGAGCCATAATCACAACAACGGATGAAACACCGATGATAATCCCAATCATGGTAAGCAAAGAACGCATCTTATGAGCCATGATAGATGAAAAGGCAAATTTCAGATTCTGCATCTTAGTTTTCCTCCTTTTCTAACTGAGCACTATCAGACGAAATAACTCCATCTCGAATGACAATCTGACGTTTGGCATAAGCAGCTATTTCAGGCTCATGCGTTACCATGATAATGGTTTTTCCTTCTTTATTCAAGTCAACCAATAGTTGCATAATTTGATTCCCTGTTTTGGTATCCAAGGCTCCTGTCGGTTCGTCCGCTAGGATAATAGAAGGATTGTTTACCAAGGCACGCGCAATAGCCACACGTTGCTTTTGACCACCAGATAATTCCGAAGGTAAATGGTGACTACGTTCTGTCAATTCAACCTTATCAAGATATTCCTCAGCTAACTTGCGCCGTTTTGAAGCCGAAACTCCTGCATAAATCAAGGGTAATTCTACATTTTGCAGAGCATTGAGTTTGGATAGAAGAAAGAACTGCTGAAAAACAAATCCGATTTGTTGATTGCGAACCTTGGCTAGTTGTTTTTCACCAAGTCCAGCCACTTCTTGGCCTTCAAGATAATATTCTCCACTACTTGGTGTATCCAACATACCAATCGTATTCATGAGAGTAGACTTACCAGAACCTGATGGTCCCATAATGGCAACAAACTCACCCTCATTCACTTCAAGGTTAATATTTTTGAGTACCTGCAGTTCTTGGTCACCATTACGGTAACTTCTGCAGATATTTTTTAGACTAATTAGTTGCTTCATCAGCCTTCACCTCTTTTCCTTCCTCTAGAGAAGACGTTGGGTTACTGATGACCTTGACTCCATTTGTCAGACCTGAAGTGATTTCTTGGTTGTCTGCATCAGCATTACCCAAACCAACTTCCACTTTCTTGGCCTTTTTCTGCTCGTCAAGCACCCAGACATAGTTCTTATCATTTTCAGTCACAATACTTGTTAGAGGAACCAAAATGGCTTTACTCTTATTCTTGACCTCAACACTTACTGAGAATCCTTGTTTCAAATCACCAATTTCACTTGTAACATCAATGGTATATGGATATTTAGAACCAGAATTACCAGCTGCTGTGGCAGGAGTTGCACTTGCTGCTTCGCCATTGTTTTTAGGGTAGTCGGAGATATAGCTAATCTTACCAGTCCAGCTCTTATCTCGATAAACTTTAGAAGTGAAGGTTACTTCTTGTCCTACAGATAGGTTGGCAAGGTTGTATTCAGATAGTTCGCCCTTAACTTGTAAGTTTTCATTGCTTACAATATGAACCATCACCTGGCTAGCTCCTGTTGGAGATTTTGAAACATTGCGGTTGACTTCGACTACAGTTCCCTCTAGGGTACTGAGAACCGTCATTGCATCCAACTGACTTTGAGCCTTGCTTAATTGCGCTGCTGCATCTGCACGGGCATCACGAGCATCACCCAGTTGTGCATCAATAGATGAAACTGAATTTCCTGAGACTGGAGCTGGAGTTTGGGCTGCAGCACCTTCTCCTCCTGCTGACACTGGTAACTGTGAAGCCGGAGCTGAAGCGGCTTCATTTCGTGCTTGATTGAGTTCATTGATATGACGATCTGCCTTAGCTACTGCTCGACTAGCTGAATCATAGGCAGCCTGGGCTTCTGAACTACTGTACTTGACTAAAGCCTGCCCTTCACTAACCTTATCACCCACAGAAACAAGGATTTCATCTAAATCTCCCTTACTAGCATCAAAATAAACATATTGTTCATTTTTTGCTGTTACTGTCCCTGACAATAAAACAGAGGATGCCACGCTTCCTTCCTTGGCAACAACAAGATGAGTAGCCTCATCTTTTACAGCAGTCTGAGAAGGTTGTCTAAAGAGCAAAATCCCCCCAGCACCCAATACAACTACACTGGCAGCACCAATTGCTGCATACAATTGCCACTTTTTAGCTTTACCATTCTTTTTCATAATGAAACTCCTTTTTGATTTAAAGTTCTTAACAATATTATACAAAAATTATCAATTTGAAACAATAACATTTCAGAACGAAATAATGACATTTCAGGATTTAATTATTGTTCGGAATTTATTTTACAATCATTGTACTAGTTATATCATACACTTTATTTTTCCTTTTTGCAAGCCTTTTCTTTAATTTTTTTGAACGTAGCAGATTTTTGCAATCAAATCAAAAAAAAGATAGAATATGACTATCAAAAAATGACACTCTACTATTTAAAAGAGTACAAAGGAGTTTTCAATGAGAGAATACGATATCATTGCTATCGGTGGAGGTAGCGGAGGAATTGCTACCATGAACCGTGCTGGTGAACATGGAGCCAAAGCGGCCGTTATTGAGGAAAAGAAACTAGGTGGAACCTGCGTCAATGTCGGCTGTGTTCCTAAAAAAATCATGTGGTACGGGGCGCAAATCGCTGAGACTTTCCATCAATTTGGAGAAGACTACGGCTTTAAGACTACTGATCTTAACTTTGACTTTGCAACCCTACGTCGTAATCGTGAAGCCTACATTGATCGCGCTCGTTCTTCTTATGATGGCAGTTTTAAACGCAACGGAGTAGACTTGATTGAAGGTCATGCTGAATTTGTAGATTCTCATACTGTCAGCGTAAATGGTGAACTGATTCGTGCTAAACATATCGTGATTGCTACTGGTGCCCATCCAAGTATTCCAAATATTCCTGGTGCTGAACTAGGTGGCTCTTCTGATGATGTATTTGCCTGGGAAGAATTGCCAGAGTCAGTTGCTATTCTAGGCGCGGGTTATATTGCCGTTGAATTGGCTGGCGTGCTCCACACTTTTGGTGTCAAGACAGACCTCTTTGTTCGCCGCGATCGTCCTTTACGTGGTTTTGATTCTTACATCGTTGAAGGTTTGGTCAAGGAAATGGAAAGAACAAACTTGCCACTTCATACTCACAAAGTCCCTGCCAAGTTAGAAAAAACTGCTGAAGGCATTACCATTCATTTCGAAGATGGTACTAGTCACACAGCTAGCCAAGTTATCTGGGCTACAGGTCGCCGTCCAAACGTTAAGGGCTTGCAACTTGAAAAAGCTGGAGTGACTCTGAACGAACGTGGCTTTATCCAAGTGGATGAATACCAAAATACTGTTGTTGAGGGAATTTACGCTCTAGGTGATGTAACAGGCGAAAAAGAACTAACTCCAGTTGCTATCAAGGCTGGACGTACTTTGTCTGAACGTCTCTTTAACGGCAAAACAACTGCAAAAATGGATTACTCAACTATTCCAACTGTTGTCTTTTCACACCCTGCTATCGGGACTGTTGGGCTAACAGAAGAGCAAGCTATTAAAGAATACGGTCAAGACCAAATCAAGGTTTACAAATCAAGCTTTACGTCTATGTACTCTGCTTGCACTTGCAACCGTCAAGAAACTCGTTTCAAATTGATCACAGCTGGTTCAGAAGAAAAAGTTGTCGGACTTCATGGAATTGGCTATGGTGTTGATGAAATGATTCAAGGATTTGCTGTTGCTATCAAAATGGGAGCAACCAAGGCAGACTTTGATGCAACTGTGGCGATTCACCCAACTGCATCTGAAGAATTTGTAACCATGCGTTAATCGAAACAAAAGAAGCTGATACAAATGTGTCTGCTTCTTTTTTGATGATTTACGAATAGATGAAAACAACTTACCCCGTCAGGAAAATCGGCTGTTACAGTTTTTGTTACCTTTGTTATAAAAACAGGTTGACAATAATATTAAATTAAGTATAATAGTTACTATACATAAGAAAAGAGGTTAACTATTTTGAAAAAAGCTCACGTTTATGCTATCCCTGCTATTGGGGCTGCTCTCATTGCTGTTTTAGCACAAATCAGTCTTCCAATTGGACCTGTTCCCTTCACTCTACAAAACTTTGCAATCGGCTTGATTGCTACTGTCTTTAGACCGAGAGAGGCTGTACTTTCTGTTGGACTCTATCTTCTTCTAGGTGCTATCGGTCTTCCTGTCTTTGCAGGAGGTGGAGCTGGATTGCAGGCGTTGATTGGTCCTACTGCAGGTTATCTTTGGTTTTATCTTGTCTACTCTGGACTTACTTCTTCTCTAACTAACAGCAAGAGTGGTGTTGTCAAGATTTTTCTTGCAAACCTCTTGGGTGATGCCCTTGTCTTTGTCGGAGGGATTCTCAGCTTGCATTTCCTAGCTGGAATGGCATTTGAAAAAGCTCTTGTTGTGGGGGTATTTCCCTTTATCATCCCAGATCTTGGTAAAATTATTGCTATTAGTTTTATTAGCCGTCCATTACTTCAACGCCTTAAAAATCAGGCTTACTTTACTAACTAAAAAAGGATATCGAGTTGTCATGACTCAGTATCCTTTTCTTTCATTTTGAAAACTTATACTCTTCGAAAATCAAATTCAAACCACGTCAGCTTCGCCTTGCCGTATGTGTAGGATACTGACTACGTCAGTTCCATCTACAACCTCAAAACAGTGTTTTGAGCAACCTGCGGCTAGCTTCCTAGTTTGCTCTTTGATTTTCATTGAGTATTAATTGCCTTTAAAGGCATCCACCATCGTTTGAAATTCTTCATTGGAAAGAGTAATCCCTTTGCCCATTTTAGTATGATCTGGGCTCCAAGCACGAATATCAA
>CAUTXU010000083.1:0-5530 GCA_963542415.1 uncultured Streptococcus sp. | reverse complement strand
CAGTCAAATCAGCTATGAAGGTCTTATCTCAGCTTGGTGTGGATATGACCAATGTTCATGCTGCTGGCGGTGTAGAGATGATGAAGGCTGCGCGTGAAGGTCTTGGAAGTCAAGCCAAATTGATTGCTGTCACTCAGCTCACATCAACATCAGAAGCCCAGATGCAGGAGTTTCAAAATATCCAAACCAGCCTGCAAGAGTCTGTGATTCATTATGCCAAGAAGACAGCTGAAGCTGGATTGGATGGTGTCGTTTGCTCGGCTCAGGAAGTGCAAGTCATCAAGCAGGCTACCAATCCAGATTTTATCTGTTTGACACCGGGTATTCGTCCAGCAGGAGCTGCGGTTGGAGACCAAAAACGCGTGATGACGCCAGCGGATGCCTATCAAATCGGTAGTGACTATATCGTGGTGGGACGTCCCATTACCCAAGCTGAGAATCCTGTTGCAGCTTATCATGCCATCAAGGATGAATGGACACAGGACTGGAATTAAAGAACTAGATTAGAAAAATAAAAGGAGAATACCATGACACTTGCTAAAGATATCGCTAGCCACCTCTTGAAAATCCAAGCCGTTTACCTCAAACCAGAGGAGCCTTTCACTTGGGCATCTGGTATCAAGTCACCGATTTACACTGATAATCGTGTGACACTAGCCTATCCAGAAACTCGTACCCTCATCGAAAATGGTTTTGTGGATGCTATCAAAGAAGCCTTTCCAGAGGTAGAAGTCATTGCAGGAACTGCAACAGCAGGGATTCCACACGGAGCTATTATTGCTGACAAGATGAATCTGCCATTTGCCTACATCCGTAGCAAACCAAAAGACCACGGAGCTGGTAACCAAATCGAAGGCCGTGTAGCTCAAGGTCAAAAAATGGTAGTGGTTGAAGACCTTATTTCAACAGGTGGTTCTGTTCTTGAAGCCGTAGCAGCAGCTAAACGCGAAGGAGCAGACGTTCTTGGTGTTGTGGCGATTTTTAGCTATCAACTGCCAAAAGCAGATAAGAACTTCTCAGACGCAGGTGTCAAACTTGTGACGCTCTCTAACTACAGTGAACTCATTCACCTAGCCCAAGAAGAAGGCTATATCACACCAGAGGGACTCGATCTTCTAAAACGCTTTAAAGAAGACCAAGAAAATTGGCAAAATGCCTAAAACATAGAAAATCAGGTAGTCACTAGGATTACCTGATTTCTTTTTGTGATGTTATTGGATCTTATACTCAATGAAAATCAAAGAGCAAACTAGGAAGCTAGCCGCAGGTTGCTCAAAGCACCGCTTTGAGGTTGTAGATAAAGCTGACGTGGTTTGAAGAGATTTTCGAAGAGTATTAGTCAACTTTTCCACCCTCAACAACTAGGTCGTCAGCTTTAGCAGCGTCACCGTAGGTTGGGTGAAGTGTTTTTTCATAGGCCTTGTGGAAGAAGTTTTCCTTACCTAATTTTTCAATATCTTTATTGATGAAGTCTAGCAATTCTTGGTTGCCTTTTTGAACTGCTGCCGCAATGGTATCTGGATTACCAAGAGAAGTAATTCCTACTTCAAATCCTTTATTTTCAAGCGCCCAAGCTAGGACTTCAGTATTGTCAGTAGAAAAGGCATCTCCACGTCCGTCAAGAAGGGCTTGGTAGGCGTCGCTATATTGGTCGTATTTTTGGAGTTTTACTTCTGGGTGATTTTTCTCAAAATAAGTTTCAGCAGTCGTTCCTTTTGTGACAATCAAGGTTTTACCTTCAAGTTGTTTGACGTCTGTAATGAGACCAGTCTTAGGTGATACGACACCAAGAGAGACTTTCATATATGGAAGGGCGAAATCAACTTGTTTCTTGCGTTCGTCAGTCACCGTAAAGTTGGCAAGAGTAATATCTACCTTGTTTGAAATCAAGTATTCAGCACGATTGGCAGCGTCGACTGAAACGTATTTAACCTTCACGCCAAGGTCTTGTGCTAATTGGTTCCCAAGCTCAATATCGTAACCTTTGTAAGAACCATCATTGTCAACGTAACCAAATGGTTTCTTGTCTCCAAATACTGCGATTCGTAGTTCACCGCTTTTTTTGATTTCATCGATAGTGCGAGCCTTGGCAGTGGTTTTACCAGATGATGAACCAGCATTTCCACCTGAGCTACAAGCTGTGACAAAGATAAGGGCAAAGGCAAGTGCCAAAACAGTTAAGAGTGGTTTGATTAGTTTCATAAGAATCTCCTTTATAGATATGAGCCAAATTGGCTAAAGTCAAAGACGTTTAAAAATTCTTGTGCTCGTTTGGTTTGTGGATTTGTGAAGAATTCTTGAGCCGTTCCTTCTTCAGCGATTTTCCCTTGGTCGAGGAAGATAATCCGATCGGCAATAGCTTGAGCAAACTGCATTTCATGAGTTACTAAAATCATGGTACGGCCTTCTTGGGCCAAGTCATTGATGAGTTCCAGAACCTCACGAACCATTTCTGGATCCAGCGAAGCAGTCACTTCGTCAAAAAGGATGATTTCTGGATGCATGAGGAGGGCACGGACAATCGCAACCCGTTGCTTCTGTCCACCAGATAATTGACGGGTAAAGCTATGTTGTTTTTCTAGTAAACCAACACGTTCCAGTAGTTGCAGAGCTTCTTCCGTTACTTCCTTCTTGTCTCTTCCCTGAGCCTTGATAGGGCCTAGGATGAGGTTTTGTAGGACATCCAGATGGGGAAAGAGTTCATAACTTTGAAAGACCATACCAATCTTTTGGCGAACTAGGTGAAAATCTTTTTTATTTTCAACGATAGACTGACCGTCCAGAAGAATATCTCCACCTTGAATACTTTCTAAGCCATTGAGGCAACGAAGGAGGGTACTTTTCCCACAACCAGATGGCCCTAGAATAACCACAACTTCCCCTTTTTTGATATCTAGAGAAAGTCCTTGGAGGATGGGATTGTCTCCGAAGGATTTTTTTAGTTCCTTGATTTCTAAGATAGTTTCAGACATTTAGTTCCTCCAATGTTTTTCTAAGTGTGTGGATAGTTTGGAAATAGGGAAGCAGACTGCGAAATACAAGACTAAAATAGTTCCATAAATCCAAAAGGAAGCAGTTGGGATAGTTAGGCGATTGCTATCGATGATTTGTTGTCCAACCTTGGTTACTTCAACAACCCCAATCAAAACAACCAAGGAAGTGGTTTTGATCATCCGAGTGACAAGATTGATGGCTTGTGGCAGTAATCTTCTCAAGACTTGTGGGATGATAATGTGGTGGTAAAGTTGAACATTGGTCAAGCCGAGCGCCTGTCCACTTTCAAACTGATGCTTAGGGAGGGAAGTGATAGCTCCACGTACCAAGTCCCCCATTTCAGCTGTTCCCCAGAGGGTAAAAACGATAATAGCAGAAGTCTCACCAGAGATATTGATATTAAAGTTTCGAGCCAGGCCGAAATAAACGATGAAGAGCAGTACCAGCTGGGGCATGATACGGATGAATTCTAGATACAATCGTGTCAAAAATCGCACGATTCTAGAATGGGAGGTCATGATGATTCCCATGACTGTTCCGAACATCATGGATAAGAGGACAGACAGGATGGATATCCCAATCGTAACGCCCAATCCCTGTAAGATTCGCAGGAGATTATTTCCCTGAAAGAGTACTTGGATTCCCGAATCCTGCATGGCGGAGCCTCCTTTCTATCCAGCTAAAGACCAGTGAGATGGGCAGCAACATGATCAGATAAGCAATTACTAACATGGCAAGTGCAATGTCTGTCTCATAATAGAGTCCAATCAAGTCCTTGGCGACGTACATGAGGTCGGCCAAAGCCACTGCTGAGAAAACAGAGGTTTCCTTGATGAGGAAAATGACATTGGCACTAAAAGATGGTAGGGCCACCGCTGTTGCTTGCGGAAGAACCACATAGCGAAAGACCTGTATAGGTGTCAGACCAATGGCCAATCCAATCTCCTGCTGGGTTTGACTGACGGCTTCCAGTCCACTTCGGAAAGATTCTGCCATATAGGAGCCTCCTAAAAAGACCAGTCCTAAAGTGGCACAGACTTCTGAAGATAGGACAATCCCGATTCGAGGGAGTCCGAAATAGAGAAAGAAGAGTTGAATCAAAAGGGGCGTATTACGTGACAATTCAATGTAGGCTGTCGCTACTTGCGCCAAAACAGGGATTCGATAATGCCGGATGATACTAACGATTAAACCGAGCAGAAAGGATCCCAAAATTCCCCAAACTGCAATATGCAAGGTCAGAAAAAATGCCTTTTGATATAGTGGTAGATATTGTTCAACAATGGACCAATCCAAAAATAGAACCTCCTATCTAGAAATAATACAGTTATTGTAGCACTTAAAATCTCCTTTGGATAATATGTATTTTTTATTGCTGTTATAAGGATTTTTTATCATAGCCAGAATCTTTCTGAAATTTCCAAACAAAATATTTGAAAAATTTTGAAAAAAGAGTTAAGATATTTTTGTAATATACAAAGTAAACGCTTACTTATTAAGGAGGGCATTTTATGTCATACAAAACAAGCAATGCAGAAGGTCATGTAGATTTCATCAATACCTATGATTTGGAGCCAATGGCGCAACAAGTTATTCCTAAAGCAGCATTTGGCTATATCGCTAGTGGGGCGGAAGATACTTTCACTTTACGTGAGAATATTCGTGCCTTTAACCACAAACTCATCGTTCCGCATACGCTTTGTGATGTTGAAAATCCAAGTACAGAGATTGAATTTGCAGGTGAAAAATTGTCTTCACCAATCATTATGGCGCCTGTTGCGGCTCATAAATTGGCAAATGAACAGGGTGAAGTGGCTACTGCGCGTGGTGTGCATGAGTTTGGTTCGCTATATACAACTAGCTCTTACTCTACTGTCGACCTTCCTGAAATTACGGAAGCCCTTCAAGGGACACCTCATTGGTTCCAATTTTACTTTAGTAAGGATGATGGTATCAACCGCCACATCATGGACCGTGTGAAGGCTGAAGGTTATAAAGCGATTGTCTTGACAGCAGATGCGACTGTAGGAGGCAATCGTGAGGTGGACAAGCGTAATGGTTTTGTCTTCCCAGTTGGCATGCCGATTGTTGAGGAATATCTGCCAGAAGGTGCTGGAAAATCAATGGACTTTGTTTACAAATCAGCTAAACAACGCTTGTCTCCACGTGATGTAGAATTTATCGCTGAATACTCAGGACTTCCTGTTTATGTCAAGGGACCACAATGCCGTGAGGACGTTGAACGTTCGCTTGCTGCAGGTGCCTCTGGTATCTGGGTAACCAACCACGGTGGTCGCCAAATCGACGGTGGACCAGCTGCCTTTGACTCACTTCAAGAAGTAGCAGAAGCAGTTGATAAACGTGTGCCAATTGTCTTTGACTCTGGTGTTCGTCGTGGTCAACACGTCTTTAAAGCCTTGGCTTCAGGAGCAGACTTGGTAGCTATTGGCCGCCCTGTCATCTATGGTTTGGCTCTCGGTGGTAGTGTCGGTGTGCGTCAAGTCTTTGAACACTTGAATGCAGAATTGAAGACAGT
>CAUTXU010000082.1:0-5568 GCA_963542415.1 uncultured Streptococcus sp. | reverse complement strand
GCTAGAAAACCAAGGCGAATCAAGTCGCTACGACTGATGTCAAACTGGCTCTCATGTTCAAATTGTTCTGTCACCTGAGCTAGAGCCGTTTTCAGATCTTCATAGCTGGCATGCTCAATTCCCAGAGACCGCCCCTTGGTCTTGGACTTGGGAACAGCTTCATCTCGTTTGAGGAAGGCATGCTGAACTGTTGGAATGGCCGTCATAATCATGCGACGAATCCGCTCCCCATTAAAATCTGGGTCTGTAAAGACAATGACTCCATGACGTTGGTGTAGGCGCTGAATCCGTTCTAGATCCTGCTCATTGATGGCAGAACCTCGTGTCTCATAGGTCTCTACATCGAAATAACGTTTGAGATTGGCCGTATCATCGCGACCTTCAACCACGATAACTTGGGAAATTTTCTCTTTCATTACTTGCTGTCCAATCCAAAAATTCGTTCTGCATTTGCAGTCGTTACTGCCGCTAGCTCTTTTGCCGTCATCCCACGCAAGTCAGCTATAAAGTCCACTACATAGCGAGTATAGGCTGTTTTATTTTCACGACCCCGTTTAGGAACTGGTGCCAAGTAAGGGGCATCTGTTTCTACCAAAATCTTGTCCAAAGGTAACTCTTTAGCTACTTCTTGGATATCAGTTGCCTTCTTGAAAGTTACCACTCCTGAGAAGGAAATAGTCATGCCAAGCGCGACAAACTTCTCTGCCCACTCAAGAGAACCTGAAAATGAATGCATGATACCTCCTCGAGGACCAACGCCCTCACTTTTGATAATCTCATAGGTATCTTCCAGCGCATCACGGGTATGGACAACAAAAGGCAAATCCAAGTCCTTAGATAACTGAATCTGACGGCGAAAAACCTGCTCCTGCACCTCTTTTGGCGCTGTCATCCAATGGTAGTCCAATCCAATTTCACCTAAAGCAACAACCTTGGGATGCTTGAGCTTATCAAGCAAGTAGGCTTCAATCTCCTCTGTGTAAGTCCCTGCTTCCGTCGGATGCCAGCCAATAGTCGCATAGAGTTGGTCATATTCATCCACCAACTCCAAAGCACGCTCAATCGTCGGTTTATCAAAACCAACAATATTCATCTGTGTCACACCCATCTCAGCAGCCAAGGCAATTTCTTCTGCCTCACGACCTGCAAATTCTTCTACATTCAAGTGTGTATGTGTATCAAAAATCATCTCTTCTAACCTCGTTTTCTATCTTCTATTATAGCAAAAAAACTGACCTCTCTCCTCATCTGTAAAAAATATTCTAAAATCCATCATCATCTCTTGACGCTCTTTTTCCAAAGCAGTATAATAACACTTATTGAATTTTTCAACAAAGGAAACAACTATGTTTACAAAATTAAAACAGACCTTTATCGGTCGTCCTCTTAAGTCCTTAACCGAAGGCGAAGGGGGACTACTGGGAAAAATGCAGGCACTAGCCATGTTGTCAAGCGACGCTCTGTCCTCCATCGCCTATGGACCTGAGCAAGTAGTCCTGGTCTTGGCTAGTCTCTCTCCTCTAGCTATATGGTGGAGCCTTCCTATCGGCCTCTTTGTCCTCCTGCTTCTAGCTAGCCTGACCGTTTCCTACCGTCAAATCATCCATGCCTACCCTCAAGGGGGAGGGGCCTATATGGTTACTCGAGAAAATCTATCTCCCCAACTTGGCTTGATTGCTGGAGGTAGTCTACTGGTTGACTATATGTTGACCGTAGCGGTATCCGTTGCATCTGGAGCTGACGCTATCACAGCAGCTCTCCCTGCTCTTCACCCTTACAACCTCCACATCTCCATTTTTCTGGTTTGCTTGCTCATGCTCTTGAACTTACGGGGCTTAAAAGAATCTGCCAGTTCACTGATGATTCCTGTCTATCTCTTTATCATCAGTACTGTCTTTCTCTTGCTCTATGGAATCTTTCAACTAATGACAGGTTCTCTCAGCTATCAGGCAACTTCACCTATTGGGCATGCTGTTCCGAGCCTGTCTATCGTTCTCATTCTAAGAGCCTTTACCAGCGGATCTGCCTCTCTGACAGGGGTTGAAGCTATTTCAAATGCCGTTCCCTTTTTCAAGGCTCCAAAAGAAAAGAATGCAGCTCAAACCTTGACCATTATGTCACTGATTTTAGGTTTTCTTTTTGCTGGTATCACCTTCCTAAACTACTGGATGGGGATTATGCCTCAACACGGAGAAACTATTCTTTCACAGATGGCGCAAGGCATCCTTGGTAATTCCTTCTTAGGCCACCTTGGCTATTATATTTTCCAATTCTCCACAGCCTTAATTTTGGCTGTAGCAGCCAATACTGGCTTTTCAGCCTTCCCTATGCTGGCCTACAATATGGCTAAAAACAAGTACATGCCCCATCTCTTTATGGAAAAAGGAGACCGCCTAGGCTACTCCAACGGTATCTTAACTCTGGCCTTTGGGGCTATGATTCTTCTTCTCATTTTTAATGGCAATACCGAACGCTTGATTCCTCTTTATACTATCGGGGTCTTCGTTCCCTTCGCCCTATCTCAGACTGGGATGATTCGTCATTGGAAAAAGGAAAAAGGAGCAAATTTCTTAAAACCTGCTCTTGCTAATATCCTTGGGGCAATCATTTGCTACGCGATTGTACTAATCTTGCTCTTTTTCCGTCTCAGTGATATCTGGCCTTTCTTCCCGATTATTCTCGTACTCACCCTACTCTTCTTGGCAATTCACAGTCATTACCAAAAAGTAGCCCAACAACTGCGTCTCTATGAAGGAATCGAAAAGCGTACCTACGATGGCAATCTGGTTCTGGTCCTAGTAGGAAATGTCACCCGAGTCAGCGTTGGAGCCATTAACTACGCCCAAAGTATCGGTGACGAAGTCCTAGCTATGCACATTTCTACTAAGGAAACAGCAGAGAAAGATCAAGAAATTCTCCAAGAATTTGCCGATTACTTCCCAACCATTACTCTGAAAAATATCAAGACCAGCTATCGCGATATCATCACGCCTACTGTCAAGTATGTCAAACGTATTTCCGAGGAAGCCCAGAAAAAGAACTATACAGTCACTGTCCTTGTACCCCAGTTTATCCCGAATAAACCTTGGCAAAATATCCTGCACAATCAGATGAGCCTCAAACTCAAATACGCCCTTCGTTGGCACCAAGACGTTGTTGTCGCTAGCTACTCTTATCACTTAAAAGAATAAAGAAAAGGCCCTACCAGAAGCAAGAAGCTCTGGTAAGGCCTTTTTCTGAATCCAGTCACTATGCTTATACTCAATGAAAATCTCTTCAAACCACGTCAGCTTCACCTTGCCGTAGGTATGGTTACTGACTTCGTCAGTTTCATCTATAACCTCAAAGCAGTGCTTTGAGCAACCTGCGGCTAGCTTTCTAGTTTACTCTTTGATTTTCATTGAGAATTAACTGAAAAGAATGACTAGGAATATTATTGAATGTGGTTAGCTAAATCTTCCTGAGCTTTTTTATTTGACTCAGCTTTTTCTTTTAGCCATTTTTCATAGAGTTCTTGGTACTGTTTAGCAGTTACTGGCTCTTTTTGCAGTTCAACATATTTATAATTGTCTGAATTTCCTTTATTCCCAACGAATGAGAATGGACCTGTAAACGGTACAGTCTTACGGAAAATTGGGTTGGCTCCACCACTTTGAACTGGTAGGAAGAGGGCGCTATCTGTCAACCAAGCTTGAGCTTCAGCGTATTTTTCATAGCGAGCCTGAGTATCTGTGATTTCAGCGTCGGCCTGATCCAAGAGTTTCTTGTAGTCAGAAAGACCAATCTTGTCCTTGACTTCCTTGTCTTTTCCTTCAGACAAGCCCATATTTTTCAACTGAGAACCTGTCTCTGGATCAAGGATAGCTAGGTAAGTCTTAGGATCTGAGTAATCTCCACCCCATCCTGAGATGTCGATGTCATAGTCTTTTTGTTCTGCTGTATCTGCAAAGTAGGTTGCTTGGTCTTTTTCATCTGGAGAAAGTTGGATAACATCAATAACCACATTATCCTTACCAAGAGTTGCTTCTACTGTTTGCTTGAAAGAGCCAGCCTGTTGCACATCCAACTTAGCAGTCTGGTCAACTGGCAAATCCAAATGAATTGGGAAGGTTACTCCCTGAGCTTGCAGACTTTCTTTGGCCTTCGCAAACTTCTCTTTGGCCTTGTCAGGATTCAAGAAGGCTTGCTTACCATCATTTAGGTTGATATTTGCCCAATCTTTACCATAGTTGACAATTTTTTCATTGACAATATCACCGAAGTTCTTATCGCCAACTTGGACAAAGTTACTTGGTGTAATCGTGTTACGCAAGATACGGTCTGCTCCATCTTCACCATTTGTCTGCGCTGCATAAGCATGACGGTCAAAGGCAAAGTTGATAGCCTGACGGAAATCTTTATTTTGCATAGCTGCGCGTGAATCTGTCTTTTCCTTATCAGACTGTTTCATAGTCTGCTTGTAACTTTGACGATTCACGTTGAAAAGATAATAGAAAGTAACTGAGTTTTGTGGTGTATAGGTAATCTTGTCCTCATTGCCCTTCTTGAGTTCAGCAAAGACTGAACTTGTTGGGAAAATACGACCATCTGTATAGTTGCCTTCCAAGAATCCTCTTGCAATGCTGTCTTGGTCAGAACCGTCAAAGAAAGAGAGCTTCACTTTCTCAATTTTGACATTGTCCTTATCCCAATAGTTAGGATTTTTATCAAATTCAATCAAAGATTTTGATGTGAAGGACTTAAACAAGTAAGGACCATTTGACAAGATACTTGATGGTGTCACACTTCCAAAGTCATCTCCCTTAGACTTCAAGAAAGCTTCGTTTACCGGACTAAGAATACTTGCTGTTGTTTTAGAGTTCCAATAAGTCTCAGGTTGGTTGAGGGTGTATTGGAGTGTGTAATCATCCACTGCCTTAACACCAACAGTTCCAAAATCAGATGATTTCCCTTCAACATAGTCTGCTAGCCCCTTGATAGAGTCTTGTACCAAGTACAAGTTTTCAGCCTTTTTATCAGCCGCATACTTAAGACCAGTCACAAAGTCATGAGCTGTTACATCCGCATACTCTTCTCCTTCAGAAGTGTACCATTTAGCTCCCTGACGAATTTTATAAGTATAAGTCAAACCATCTTTTGACACAGTCCATGACTCAGCCATAGATGGAATGAGATTGCCATACTGGTCATTTTCCAACAAACCATCAATCAAGTTGGTTGTGATACTAGATGTAGAGTCTCGGGTAGAAGTAATATAATCCAAGGTATCTGGGTTATTGACAAAGATATAAGAGTAAGTCTTGTCTGCATTACTTGATTGAGAAGATCCACACGCTGCTAAAGCTAGACCTGCTGTCAAAGCCATAGCTCCAAAAAGCATAACTTTTGATTTCTTCATGATTATTCTCCATTTTTACAGTATGTGAAATATTATACACTATTCAAGCAAAAATATAAAGCTTTTTGTACTTTTTTACAAAAATAAAAATCAGTAGATAACTTCTCAAAGTAATTTCCACTTGCCTGACCAAAGTGGAAATTAGTCTAAAACGGATTTTTATGGTGGAA
>CAUTXU010000081.1:0-5661 GCA_963542415.1 uncultured Streptococcus sp. | reverse complement strand
ACTGACGAAGTCAGCTCAAAGCACGGCTTTGAGGTTGCAGATAAAACTGACGAAGTCAGTAACCATACATACGGCAAGGCGACGTTGACGTGGTTTGAAGAGATTTTCGAAGAGTATTAGAAAATGCCGATAAGGGTCTGCATTCCGAGACTGGTGAGGATGATGGCAATCCAGCAGATGGCTCCGAGAACAATAGATTTTCCGCTAGATTTAATCATGGCTACCAGATTTGTTTTGAGACCGATGGCACTCATGGCCATGATAATGAGAAATTTGGAGAGTTGTTTGAGAGGAGTAAAGAAACTACTGGACACACCGAGAGAGGTAAGAAGGGTGGTTATAAGAGATGCAAGGATAAAGTAAAGGATAAAAAGTGGGAAGACTTTTTTCAGTTGCAATCCTTGCTTATTTTCTTGCTCGCGATTTTGCCAGTAGGAGAGAAAGAGAGTGATGGGGATGATAGCAAGGGTTCGTGTGAGTTTGACAATGGTTGCGGATTCGAGGGTATTGGTCTGGTAAAGACTATCCCAGGCGCTGGCTGTGGCGGTTACAGAGGAGGTATCATTGACCGCAGTTCCTGCAAAGAGGGCGAAGCCTTCATTTGATAAGTGAAGCCAGCTTCCTAGAGTCGGAAAGATGAGTGCAGCCAAGACATTGAAGAAAAAGATAACGGAGATTGCTTGGGCTACTTCCTTTTCCTTGGCATGGATAACGGGCGCTGTTGCCGCAATGGCAGAACCACCGCAGATCGAAGACCCCACTCCGATTAAGGTAGCCAGTTTTGTATCCAGTGCAAAGAAGCGCTGGAAGAGGTAGGCAACAATCAAGGCTATTGAAATGGTGGACAGGATGACAGGGAGCGAAGATTGCCCGACTGCGAAGATTTGCGAGATATTGAGACCAAAACCAAGCAAGATAACGGCATACTGGAGCAGTTTTTTAGAACTAAAGGTCAATCCAGCATCCAGTTGTTTATAAGGCGAGAGAAAGGGATGGAGAAGCATGCCTATGAAAATCGCAAAAACGGGCGCGCCAATGACAGGGAAGAATCCTCCTAAGTACCAAGATAGGATAGAAATGAGAAGGCAGGCCAAGATGCCTGCTCCATTTTTGGATAGAAATGACATAAAAACCTCCAAATAGAATCTGTTACCATTATAGACTTGTAAATAGGAAAAGTAAAATAGAAAGTGGCAAGCTATTCTCTAATGTATTTTTGCGGTCGGGGGGCTTTTGTAGTATAATAGAGATACGTTTTGAAAGTAGGAGGTATCTATGGACTTAACTAAGCGCTTTAATAAACAGTTAGATAAGATTCAAGTTTCGTTGATTCGTCAGTTTGACCAGGCTATTTCGGAGATTCCTGGGGTCTTGCGTTTGACCTTGGGGGAACCTGATTTTACAACGCCAGATCATGTCAAGGAGGCGGCCAAGCGAGCGATTGACCAGAACCAATCCTACTATACAGGGATGAGTGGTCTGCTGACTCTACGTCAGGCGGCCAGTGACTTTGTTAAGGAAAAGTACCAACTGGACTATGCTCCTGAAAATGAAATCTTGGTTACAATTGGGGCGACAGAGGCCTTATCTGCTACTTTGACAGCTATTTTGGAAGAGGGAGACAAGGTGCTCTTGCCAGCTCCTGCTTATCCAGGTTATGAACCAATTGTCAATCTAGTTGGGGCAGAGGTTGTCGAGATTGATACAACTGAAAATAATTTTGTCTTGACTCCTGAAATGTTGGAGAAGGCCATTTTAGAGCAGGGTGACAAGCTTAAGGCGGTTATTCTCAATTATCCAGCCAATCCGACAGGAATTACTTATAATCGGGAGCAGTTGGAAGCCTTGGCAGCTGTTTTGCGTAAGTACGAAATTTTCGTTGTCTGTGATGAGGTCTACTCAGAGTTGACCTACACAGGGGAAGCCCATGTGTCTCTAGGAACTATGCTGAGAGATCAGGCTATTATTATCAATGGTTTGTCTAAATCGCATGCCATGACCGGTTGGCGTTTGGGTCTGATTTTCGCTCCTGCGGCCTTTACAGCCCAGTTAATCAAGAGTCACCAGTACCTGGTCACTGCCGCAAATACCATGGCGCAACATGCTGCGGTGGAAGCCTTGACAGCTGGTAAAAACGATGCGGAGCCTATGAAGAAGGAATACATCCAGCGTCGAGATTATATCATCGAAAAGATGATTGCTCTAGGTTTTGAGATTATCAAGCCAGATGGAGCATTCTATATCTTTGCTAAGATTCCAGCTGGTTACAATCAAGACTCCTTTGCCTTTCTCAAGGATTTTGCTCAGAAGAAGGCAGTTGCCTTTATCCCTGGTGCAGCCTTTGGGCGTTATGGGGAAGGCTATGTTCGCCTATCTTATGCAGCCAGCATGGAAACGATCAAAGAAGCCATGAAACGACTTGAGGAGTACATGAGAGAAGCATGATTCAGTCTATCACGAGTCAAGGCTTGGTGCTCTACAATCGTAACTTTCGTGAGGATGACAAGTTAGTCAAGATTTTTACAGAGCAGGCTGGCAAGCGCATGTTTTTCGTCAAACACGCTGGTCAGTCTAAGCTGGCTCCTGTTATTCAGCCCTTGGTGCTGGCACGATTTCTCTTGCGAATCAATGATGATGGGCTTAGCTACATTGAGGACTATCATGAGGTGATGACTTTTCCCAAGATTAATAGCGATCTCTTTGTCATGGCCTATGCGACCTATGTGGCAGCTCTTGCAGATGCTAGTTTGCAGGACAATCAGCAGGATGCTCCCTTGTTTGCTTTTTTGCAAAAGACTTTGGAGTTGATGGAAGCGGGCTTGGATTATCAGGTTTTGACCAATATTTTTGAAATTCAAATCTTGACTCGATTTGGGATCAGCCTCAATTTTAATGAGTGTGTCTTTTGCCATCGGGTTGGTCAGGCTTTTGACTTTTCTTTCAAATATGGAGCCTGTCTTTGCCCAGAGCATTATCATGAGGATGAGAGACGTTGCCATCTCAATCCCAATATCCCTTATCTGCTCAATCAATTTCAAGCCATTGATTTTGAGACCTTGGAGACCATTTCGCTCAAGACTGAAATCAAGCAAGAGCTACGCCAATTTATGGATCAACTCTACGAAGAGTACGTTGGGATTCACCTAAAATCAAAGAAATTTATTGATTCCCTAGCAGACTGGGGACAATTACTAAAAGAGGAAAACAAATGAAAAAAATCGCAGTAGATGCCATGGGGGGCGATTATGCACCTCAGGCCATCGTTGAGGGGGTCAATCAAGCCCTAGCTGACTTTTCAGATATTGAGGTTCAACTCTACGGAGATGAAAGCAAAATCAAGCAATATCTGACAGCGACAGAGCGCGTCAGCATTATCCATACGGATGAAAAGATTGATTCAGACGATGAACCTACGAGAGCTATTCGGAAGAAGAAAAATGCCAGTATGGTCTTGGCGGCCAAGGCTGTCAAAGATGGTGAAGCAGATGCTGTTCTCTCAGCTGGGAATACAGGTGCCTTGTTGGCAGCTGGATTTTTCATTGTGGGTCGTATCAAGAACATCGACCGTCCTGGGCTTATGTCGACCTTGCCGACTGTAGATGGGAAGGGTTTTGATATGCTGGACCTCGGTGCCAATGCGGAGAATACAGCCCAGCACCTCCATCAATACGCGGTTCTAGGTTCCTTCTATGCTAAAAATGTCCGCGGTATTGCGCAACCACGTGTTGGTTTGCTTAACAATGGAACAGAAAGTAGTAAGGGCGACCCGCTTCGTAAGGAAACCTACGAATTACTAGCAGCTGATGAAAGTTTGAACTTTATCGGAAATGTGGAAGCGCGTGATTTGATGAATGGCGTTGCGGATGTTGTCGTGGCAGATGGTTTCACGGGAAACGCTGTGCTCAAATCCATTGAAGGGACAGCCATGGGAATCATGGGCTTGCTCAAGACAGCTATTACAGGTGGTGGTCTTCGAGCGAAACTAGGCGCCCTCCTTCTCAAGGACAGCCTCAGAGGTTTGAAAAAACAGCTCAACTATTCAGATGTTGGTGGAGCAGTCTTGTTTGGTGTCAAGGCACCTGTTGTCAAGACTCATGGCTCAAGTGATGCCAAGGCTGTTTATAGTACAATCCGCCAGATTCGTACCATGCTAGAAACAGACGTAGTTGCCCAGACTGCGCGTGAATTTTCAGGAGAATAAAAGAGATGACAGAAAAAGAAATTTTTGACCGTATTGTGACCATTATCCAAGAGCGACAGGGAGAGGACTTTGTCGTGACAGAATCCTTGAGTCTGAAAGACGATTTGGATGCGGACTCAGTTGACTTGATGGAGTTTATCTTGACACTGGAAGATGAATTTAATATCGAAATCAGTGATGAAGAAATTGACCAACTCCAAAGTGTAGGAGATGTGGTTAAAATCATTCAAGCAAAATAAAGATAAGAAGTTCCAAGGCATTTGCTTTGGAATTTTTCTTTGGTTCAAGTGACCGTTTAGGAACAGATTTAGTCTTTCTAGGGACAGTAGAAATCTGAGGACAAATAAGGGATATAATAGAGTCAGAAAAATCAATCTCCAAAAAGGAGAAAAAAGAAAGGATTTTTATGATGAAAAAATATCTTTATTCTAGTTTATTAGTTCTTGCAGGAGGCGTTCTCCTAGCAAATACTACTGTGGCCTATGCTGATTCCCCATCAGCAAGTGAGAAAGAAGCGATTGCTCAATTAGTTAATCAAGGCAAGATAAAAGCTGAAGAAGCTGATCAAGTAAAATTGATTGGTTTTGAAGATAAAGAAACTCAAGCAGAGGGCAATCAAGAGAAGAAAGTTTTCAATCAATATCGTGATCCGAAAGGAACATGGATGCAAACCAATGGTAAATGGTGGTTTAAATACGGTTCAGGTGGGTATGCTAAAAATTGGGAACAATTAGATGGCAAGTGGTACTATTTTGATGACCAAGGATGGATGAAAGAAAATACTTGGATTCAACCTGATGGTAATTATTACTACTTATCTGCTAGTGGTGCTATGGTCACTGGTTATCAACGTGTGAATGGTACACCATACTTCTTTAGAGAAAGTGGTGTATGGGTAGAAAATCGTGGGCAAGCACTTGGTGAATATGCCGAGACATTTGTAGGGAAAATTCCATATGTTTGGGGTGGGGCAGATTTGAATAGTGGCGTAGATTGCTCAGGATTTACGATGGCTATTCATGATAAGTTTGATATTAGTATTCCTAGAGTAACCTATGATCAAGCAACAGGAGGAAGTTATGTAAGTAATGGTTCTCAACAAGCTGGAGATTTGATTTTGTATAATAGTGAAGAGACAAATGATCATGTAGGTATTTATGTTGGTGGTGGAAAGGTTGTTCATGCTCCATATCCAGGCCGATATGTTTCTTATATGGATCAATATGGTATTACTCAAAATACAATTCGTAGATATTGGTAATATTGTCTAATTTTTCACAATGTTATTGACTTTGACAATGAAAAGTATTAGAATATAGCTAAATAAAGAGGGAAGTCCTCTTATAGCTATTCAATAAAGGAGGAAATGGCTATGAAAAAATCTAAACTACTCACACTTGGTTTGCTTGCAGGTGCTGGTCTACTTTTGTCTATCAACCAAGCACAGGCTGCAGATACTT
>CAUTXU010000080.1:0-5766 GCA_963542415.1 uncultured Streptococcus sp. | reverse complement strand
GTTGTCCACCAAACTGAGCTTTACCTCCGAGTGGTTGTTGGGTAACGGTTGAGTAAGGTCCGACTGAACGAGCGTGCAATTTATCATCAACCATGTGGTGGAGTTTGATCATGTACATGACTCCGACAGAAACACGGTTATCAAACGGTTCCCCAGTACGTCCATCGTAAAGGATCGTTTTGGCATCGCTATCCATACCAGCTTCTTTAACAGTTGACCAAAGGTCTTCAGAACTTGCTCCGTCAAAGACTGGTGTTGCAATGTGAATACCAAGAGTACGAGCCGCCATACCAAGGTGGAGCTCCATAACCTGACCGATATTCATACGTGATGGCACCCCAAGTGGGTTCAACATGATATCGACTGGAGTTCCATCTGGAAGGTAAGGCATGTCTTCTACAGGAACGATACGAGAGACAACCCCTTTATTTCCGTGACGTCCGGCCATCTTATCTCCGACCTTGATCTTACGTTTTTGAGCGATGTAGACGCGAACCAGCATGTTAACACCTGATTGCAACTCATCTCCATTTGCACGTGTAAAGATCTTAACATCACGAACGACACCATCGGCACCGTGTGGTACACGAAGAGAAGTATCACGCACTTCACGAGATTTATCTCCGAAGATAGCGTGCAAGAGACGTTCTTCAGCTGAAAGGTCTTTCTCACCCTTAGGTGTTACTTTACCTACAAGGATATCGCCTTCTTTAACCTCAGCACCGATACGGATAATACCCATTTCGTCAAGGTCTTTAAGGGCATCTTCACCAACGTTTGGAATTTCACGAGTAATTTCTTCAGGCCCAAGCTTTGTATCGCGCGTTTCTGATTCGTATTCTTCAAGGTGGACAGATGTGTAGACATCGTCTTTCACCAAGCGTTCGCTCATGATAACGGCATCCTCGAAGTTGTAACCTTCCCAAGTCATGTAGGCAACGATTGGGTTTTGTCCAAGCGCCATTTCTCCATTTTCCATAGAAGGTCCGTCAGCGATGAAATCACCTTTTTCAACGACATCGCCAACTTTAACAAGCGTACGTTGGTTGTAAGCAGTACCTGAGTTTGAACGACGGAATTTTTGGATGTGGTAAACGTCCAATGAACCATCTTCACGACGAACTTCTACCTTGTCAGCATCTGCGTAAGTAACTTTACCATCATGCTGAGCAATCACAGCTGCACCTGAGTCATGAGCTGCTTGGTATTCCATACCAGTACCAACGTAAGGTGCTTTTGGATCAATCAAAGGCACAGCCTGACGTTGCATGTTGGCACCCATGAGGGCACGGTTGGAGTCATCGTTTTCCAAGAAAGGAATACATGCTGTCGCAACGGCAACTACCTGTTTTGGTGATACGTCCATGTAGTCAACAATATTAGCTGGATACTCTTGGTTGACCCCTTGGTGACGTCCCATAACAACTTTCTCAGCAAAAGTTCCATCTTCGTTAAGACGAGAGTTAGCCTGCGCTACAGTGAATTCATCTTCTTCATCGGCTGTCAACCAAACGATTTCGTTTGTGACAACACCTGTCTCACGGTCAACCTTACGATATGGTGTTTGAACAAAACCATATTTGTTCAAGTGTCCGTAAGATGACAAGTTATTGATCAAACCGATGTTAGGTCCTTCAGGTGTCTCGATTGGACACATACGGCCATAGTGAGTGTAGTGCACGTCACGGACTTCATATCCAGCGCGGTCACGTGTCAAACCACCAGGTCCTAAGGCTGACAAACGGCGTTTGTGAGACAACTCAGAAAGCGGGTTGTGTTGGTCCATGAACTGTGACAACTGTGATGAACCAAAGAATTCTTTAACCGCAGCTGTTACAGGACGGATATTGATAATTTGTTGTGGTGTCAAGACTTCATTGTCCTGAACAGACATACGTTCACGGACATTACGTTCCATACGAGAAAGTCCAAGACGTACTTGGTTGGCAAGCAATTCACCAACCGCACGGATACGACGGTTTCCAAGGTGGTCGATATCATCTACACGGCCAAGTCCTTCAGCCAAGTTGAGGAAGTAGCTCATCTCAGCAAGGATATCTGCAGGAGTGACGATACGAACCTTGTCATCTGGGTTAGCATTACCAATGATCGTTACGACGCGGTCTGGATCCGTTGGTGCAACAACCTTGAATTTTTGAAGAACAACAGGCTCAGTCACAACGGCTGCATCATTTGGAATATAAACAATCTTGTTCAAGTCACCATCCAAATGGCTTTCGATGCTTTCAATCACACTACGAGTCATGATTGTTCCAGCTTCTACCAAGATTTCACCTGTTTCAGGGTCTACCAATGGTTCCGCAATAGTTTGGTTGAGCAAGCGTGTTTTAACATTGAGTTTTTTATTGATTTTGTAACGACCAACTGCTGCCAAGTCATAGCGACGTGGGTCAAAGAAACGAGCTACAAGCAAGCTACGTGAGCTTTCAGCAGTCTTAGGTTCACCTGGACGAAGGCGTTCGTAAATTTCTTTCAAGGCTTCGTCGGTACGAGAGTCCATTGGGTTCTTGTGGATATCTTTTTCAACAGTGTTGCGAACCAATTCGCTATCACCAAAGATATCAAAGATTTCATCATCACCTGAGAAACCAAGAGCACGAACCAAGGTCGTAAATGGAATCTTACGAGTACGGTCGATACGAGTGTAGGCGATGTCTTTTGAGTCGCTTTCAAGTTCCAACCAAGCTCCACGGTTAGGGATAACAGTTGATCCATAGCCCACTTTACCGTTTTTATCTACTTTGTCGTTAAAGTAAACACCTGGTGAGCGGACCAACTGAGATACGATAATACGTTCACCACCATTGATAATGAAAGTACCCATTTCTGTCATGATTGGGAAATCACCAAAGAAGACTTCTTGGGTCTTGATTTCGCCTGTCTCTTTATTGATCAAGCGGAAGGTTACAAAAATGGGTGCCGAATAGCTAGCATCGTGAATACGAGCTTCTTCTAGCGTATATTTTGGTTCCTTGATTTCATATCCAACAAATTCCAACTCCATTGTGTCTGTGAAGTTTGAAATTGGCAATACATCTTCAAACACTTCCTTCAGACCGTGGTCTAGGAAAGCTTTGAATGAATCAGTTTGAATTTCAATCAAATTTGGTAAGTCAAGAACTTCTTTGATTCTTGAAAAACTACGACGGGTACGATGTTTCCCGTATTGAACGTCATGTCCTGCCAAGATGATTCTCCTTTGTAAATAAATTCCAAGCCTTGTCAATCAGGCTTTTCTAATCGTCATATGGTTTTAAAAACCCCTATCACCGTGTCCTCTTGATAAATTTTCAGAATCTTTAAATCTTTGTTACAAGTACTCAAAATCCTGAAAAAAAGCACAAAAAGAGCAGCTAAATCTGACTTTTTCAGAAGATTTAACTGCTGTGAGCCTTGTCTGGACAATATTTCAGACAAAACCTACGACAAATGATTACTTATATTATACCCTATTTAGCTAGATTTTTCAAGGAATTCTGTAGATTTTTGGTGAATTTTTTTCCTATAAAAAATTGAATTCAACTATTACTTTGCAAACTTCATTTTCAGTTTAATAGTCCAATAAAAATATAGTAAATTCAGATTCTACTATTTTATCCTAGGCTGTTTTTCTTGACTTTACTAGGTTTTTCTTTTAATATATATGTATAAATATATAGGGAGGTTTATTATGGATATTTTGCTTTCTGAAACAGAACAGAATTTGCTAGTGTTACTGGAAGAATTAATCAAGCACCGTGATTGGATAGAACTTCCAGTCTTGGCTGAGAATCTGAATTTTTCAATCGAAGAATTGCAAGAACATCTTTCTAGGCTCGAGCAATTATTTCCAAACCTCCTGATTCAATCAAGAAAAAAAGGCATCCAATTGCAGTTTGACTTCCAAAATACCTTGGATCCCAAAATCGCCATCTTTGAACAATCTGCAACCTACTCTTTTTTGAACTGTCTATTTTTCAAAGAGGGACAATCACTTGACCAAATATGTCAGACACTTTCGACTAATCCAGAGCAGATTGAGAAAACCATCCAGCATCTAAATACTAAACTCCCACAACACTACGGAATCAAGGTCCAACTTTCTCCTTTAGTCATGGAGGGAGAAGAAGAGGATATACGTGCCTTTTATCTGGACTACTTTAGCCAAAGTTACAGTTTTCTTGATTGGCCCTTTCCTTCTATTTCTGAAGAGGCACTCACTCACTTGATTCAGCTATTTTTGAAGGCCCAACAAGTTTCACCCAACCTTAGTAGCTTACGGCAAATCAAATATACCTTGGCTATCAATCTAGAGCGATTCAATAAGGGACGTTTCATTGAAAATCCTAGTCCGCTCTTAACCAGTCATTACAGTTCCCTCATACAAATTCCCCAGTTTGAACAAGATATCAAAAAACTGGCTAAAAAACTCGATTTTGAAGCTACAAAGGAGACACTGGAACAGCTATTTTCAAACCCAATCAAATCTCATCAAATTACAAACAAGCCTAGTAATGGAGCTTTAGGAGACATTCATCAGATTCAAAAATCTTATCGTTTATTGAGTCAAATCTTAGAAGAGTTAGCTAAAGAATTTCATCTGCAGATTGAAAATCGCGAGGAATTGATTTGGCTCCTCCACTATACTGCCCAATCTGATTTCTTCCATCTACTCAGTGACCAGTCTCTTGACAAACAGAGATTCCTGATTTTAAGCAATTATCAAGCAGAATTTCCAAAACTATTTGAAGTAAGTCAACACAAATTCCAATCTTACCTTACTGAAATGGGACTCGAAAGTCACTCCATTAAGCTACAAGAACTTGTCTACACCTTTTCGATTCAAGGGCGACGTATTTTAGTCCAATTACTTCAAAAACTTCCCAAAATACGTGTTTTAGTCATTGGTCATCTGGATAGCCATCATGCACAAAACCTTATCGACACCCTAACTCACTACGGCAATAATCTCTATCTCTTTGATTCTTGGGAAGAATCTGCTATTTCTTTCTCAAGTCTCAATCAAATCCCTCACGATATTGTGATCACTACCTTTCCTGTTTCCAATTGTCCGAAACCCATTATTTGTAGTCGGAATCTTTCTACTGCAGAACTATTTCACCACCTCCACCTGCTGGCTTCTCAAATTCATAAAGAAAGACTGGCTGAATCGTAACAAAATTTGTTACGATTTTTCTTTTAGTTTAATTTCAAGAAAACGCTTGCATATTATTTTACTAAGTGCTATACTGATAGAGAAATTCATTTACAGGAGAATCATTATGAGAAAAACACCATCTCAAACTGAGAAAAAAATGGTCTACAGCATCCGTTCCCTCAAGAATGGAACTGGTTCTGTCCTTATCGGCGCAAGCTTTGTCCTACTTGCCATGGCTACACCAACTATCTCAGCCAACGAAAATACTACAAGCAATAAGGGAACTAGCAATGAAACTACTACTGCTCTTGCCCAACCTCTTACTGATACAGCAGTTCACTCTGATAAGAAGGAAAGTGATATTTCTTCGCCTAAAAATGCAAACGCTTCCCTAGCGAAAACAGAAGAAAAACCTGCAACAGAGGCAACTACTCCTGCTGCAAGCCCAGCTGATTCAGCACCACAAACTGGGAAAGATCGTTCAAGTGAGCCAACCACTTCTACTAGTCCAGTAACGACTGAAACTAAGGCAGAAGAGCCAATCGAAGACAACTACTTCCGTATCCACGTCAAAAAACTTCCTGAAGAAAACAAGGATGCTCAAGGAC
>CAUTXU010000079.1:0-5824 GCA_963542415.1 uncultured Streptococcus sp. | reverse complement strand
ACAAATGTTCCTCCGCTGTTTGACCAAGACCTGAAAAAATCTCTTGGTACATACGAGCGACACGAGCAGGTGTTTCCTGCAAGCCCTCGCGATTAACGTCCTCTCCTACAGCCTCGATAATCATTTTTACAGCTGCTTCAATCTTTTGTGTATCCATTTTCGTTTTTCCTCTCCATCAGATAGGCTCTCACTTGGCTCAAGAAATACAAGGAACCCGTGACAATCCTAACTGTTTGTTTCTCTTCTTTTTTATCTGTCAATTTCTGCTCTAGAAAATCCTGCCAACCTTGGTAGCTGAGATTTCTAGACTTAGCTGCCTCTTTCAGCACGCTTTCATCAGTCGCCCGACTATCGTCAAAATGTGTCAGAGTAAGCTCGGTATCTGGCATGGTCCCCAGCAAGTCCAACATATCCTCCAAGGCCTTGGTTTTGATACAAGTAAAGAGGATTTCCTTATGATAATCCGCAAAGCGTTCTTGCAAGGTTGCTAATAAAGCTGTGATAGCATGGGGATTATGGGCCCCATCCAAAATCATCAAGGGGTCTCTTGACACGATTTCCAAACGCCCTGGCCACCTTGTTTCTTCCAAGGCTTGAGCAAGCAAGTGATTGCTTGCTAGCTCTCGATCATCTTCTTGACAAAAAGTATCAAGTAAAGCTATGGCCATCCCAGCATTCTCTATCTGGTGCAAACCAAGTAAACCAGTCTGGAAGCGACCTTGTCTGACAACACTTGTATAGTCAAAGACTTCACCCGTTACCACACTCTCTTGATGGCTGGCATGATAATCTGTCTCGTAGGCAAGTCTCGGCGCATTTTTATCTTCCGCAATGCGGTCAATCACAGCCAAAGCTTCTGAAGCGATACGACCTGTCACCAAGGGAATACCTTGTTTGATAATACCAGCTTTCTGCTCTGCTATAACTTCCAAAGTGTCACCAAGTAGGGCTACATGGTCCAGTCCAATAGTCGTGATGCCTGTTAGAATAGGCTGGCAGACATTTGTACTATCTAGAAGTCCACCCATGCCCACTTCCATGATGGCCACATCTACTTGCTCTGAAGCAAAGTAGTCATAGGCTATGGCTGTGATAATCTCAAACTCGGTTGTGCCCTGTAAATTAGCGGCCGCTTCTCCCTCCAGCAAAGACTGATAGTATTCCATGAGGGTTTCTAGCTTCGCTTCTGGGATAGATTCCCCATTGATGCTAATCTGCTCTGTGTAATGAATGAGATAGGGGGAGCTAAAAACACCAACTCTCAGCCCTAGCTTTTCTAGCATACTTTTCAAAAAAGCAATAGTCGAACCCTTGCCATTGGTCCCTCCGATATGGATGACCTTGAGTTTGAGATGGGGATTGCCACGCAAAGCTAACAGTTCCACCATTCGTTCCAAGCCAAAATGCGGTTGATCCGTCCGATAGTGGGCAATCCACTGATTATTTTCGAATTCTTTCATCTTATTTATATTGTTTTAAATCTAGATTTTCCGCTTCATCAGCCAGACGAATAGCGGAGGCAATTTCAACCGCCATCTTGTGACTAGCTACGTCATGCACGCGCACCACTTCTACACCCTGTCTCGCAGCGATACTAGTTACATGAGCCGAAGCTGTATCTCTATTACGGAAACCAAGTTCTGTCTCAGGATTGACTTCAAAACCATTTTCTTCAAGAATATTGATGACAAACCGCTTGCGCGACACTCCAAGAAAGATTGGATAGCCCTTCTGATGTAGTTTATCTAGGTCCCGTAAAAGAAGCAGATTTTCTTTCTTGGTCAGCCCAAAGCCGATTCCTGGATCCAACAGGATATTTTCTTGTGCAATTCCAGCTTGACTTACTCTCGCTAGGGCTCTGTCAAAGAAAGCCTCCATCAAGTCTTCAATTGGCATTTTTTCAAAATTAGCTAACTCTTCCACTGTAAAAGCTTGGTTAAAGCCAAAATGAGGGAAGATGAGCGAGCTAGAATGCTGAGGACGAGCCATGACTGGATTAAACATGATAACCACTTTCGCTCCAGCCTTCGCAACCACATGAGCCATTCTCTCATCTCCCATGAGACCAGTGATATCATTGACCAGATTGGCACCAGCAGCCAAAGCAGCCTCTGCCACCTGACTTTTCCAAGTATCGATAGAAATAAGGACATCACTTTCCTTGCGAATCGCTTTGATCACTGGAACAACACGCTGGATTTCCTCTTCTATCTCAACATAGCTACTGCCTGGCCGAGTTGATTCTCCGCCGATATCTAGCATACTCGCCCCTTCAGCTATCAATTTACGAGCCTGCTGGAGCGCCTGCTCAAGAGCAAAAAATTGACCACCATCCGAAAAGGAATCTGGGGTTACATTGATAATTCCACAAATAGCTGTCTTTGCATGATTGGCTTTACTTGACATATCGGTCACTCCCTCAAGGCTTTTCATCATATTATTTCTCTATTTTACCATAAAAAGAAAAAGATGGACACGATTGCATTCATCTTTCCCTAGTAGAAAGAGACTAGCTCCTACACGAAAACTTTTAAACAGAAATTCCTAATGTCCGACTCATGATCACCACAAGAGCTAGCAAACAGAAAGCAACACCGTTAACAATCATGTGAAGTAAGATCGACATTTCCAAACGTTGGGTCTTGTAAGCCGTCCAAGACAGAACGATCGACATACCTCCATAAATCAATAAAGAAGGTAAATTACTTGGTTGATGCAATAAAGCAAACACAATCATACCAACTACAAATCCCCAGCTCTCCTTACCTCGGAAAATCTTTTTAGGAATAATCCCACGGCACAAGATTTCCTCACAAATTGGAGCAAGTAAGGCTAGCAAGAAGAAACTGGAAATCAAAGAACTATTTTGAACCATATCATTAATCTGAGACTGGTTACCTGTTGTCGTCTCATTTGACAGTTGTAACAAGATAGAACCAAGTATATTTGAACAGATAATGACTAAATAACTCAAGCCTAAACGTGCCAAATCCTTAGCTCTAAAAAAAGAAAAATTAAAACTTGCTAATTGCGTTTTACGAGCTCCAATAATAAATAGCGCTAAAACCACAATTGAAATACCAGCAACTATCAGCCCTGACTGTAACAGTGGTACTGCATTTAAAGTTAAAATAGCAGTAACCCCTATAGGAATCTGATATAAAATTGTCGCTAGCAAAAAGACCAAAATCCAGCCTGCACGATTCAACAATTCTTTCCACATACTTTTCTCTTCCATCATTCATCTCCTAGACTTTGTATTAAAAAAAGGGGGAAATCCCCCTGGGTTATTCTATTATAAGGCCATGCTGATGTAGTTAAGGATAAACAAGGCATCCAAAATCCAAATCATGACATGAACATCTTTAGCTTGACCTTTAACAATCTTAGTCAAAGTGTAAGTCAAGAAACCAACTGCAATCCCTTGAGTGATAGAGTAGCTGAATCCCATAAAGATAGATGTGAAGAAGGCAGGAACCGCTTCAGACATATCATCCCAATGGATATTTTTCAAGCTAGCCAACATCATAATCCCAACGATAATCAAGATTGGAGCTGTAGCGGCTGTTGGTACAATCGCTAGAAGTGGGCTAAAGAAGCTTGAAATCGCAAAACAGATAGCTACAACCAAGGCTGTCAAACCAGTACGTCCACCTGCACCGATACCAGCAGCAGACTCAACATAAGTCGTTACGTTTGAAGTACCTGCGATGGCACCAATTGAAGTACCAATCAAGTCTGAATAAAGAGCCTTGTCCAACTTAGCTGATTGATGATTTTCACCGTTTGTCGCTACGATACCAACTTTTTCACCCGTACCGATCAAGGTACCAATTGTGTCAAAAATATCTGTCAACGAGAAGGCAAGAATAGCCATAAGAGTTTCAGGCAAGCGAGCTGTATCTGAAATCAAAGCTCCCAAACCTTCTGAACCAAGAGCTGCACCAAAGACTGTCTTCAAGTCTTCAAAGGCTGCACCAACATGGTTATTAGCAAAATCGATACTAGACAAATCTACCAAACCAACTGCAATAGCAAGAACAGTTGTTGTCAAGATAGAGAGGATAATTCCCCCTTTAATCCCTTTAATAACAAAGAAGATAGTAATGGCAAGTCCTGCAAGAGCCACCAAAACAGCTGGGTTATTAAAGTCAACCAATCCTGGAACCGCTGAAGAGTTTGCTGCAATCGTTGCTTGAGCTTTGTCAGCACCTTCTCCTACAACAGTATAGTTACCTGGATCAATCGTAAATTTCAAAAGTCCAGCATTCTTAATCCCTACATAGGCAAGGAAGACACCGATACCTGCTGAAATAGCTGAACGAAGAGCAGTAGGAATGGATTCAATGATCATTTTGCGTACATTTGTCAAAGTAATAATCAATGAAATAATACCACACATGAAGACCATAGCCAAGGCTTCTTGCCAAGTATAACCAAGTCCAAAGACAACTGTAAAGGTAAAGAAGGCATTCAATCCCATACCTGGCGCTTGGGCATATGGTAAGTTGGCATAAAAAGCCATCATAAGGGTTCCTACCACAGAACCAATAATCGTTGCTAGGAAGATACCCTGAGCAGGCATTCCTGTTTGCGAAAGAATTTGTGGGTTTACAAAGAGAATATAGCTCATTGCAAAGAAAGTTGTTAAACCAGCGAGAACCTCTGTACGAACGTCTGTACCGTTCTCTTTTAGTTTAAATAATTTGTCCATTATCAATCTCCTTTTAATTTTTACGAACAATAATAGAATTATATCATTTATCATTCACTTTTTCAATATATTTGTTTAATTTATTTAAGAATTTGATACAATTTCATTTTTTGTTTCGAATCTGCTTTTCTAGCTGCTTTTTGTTATAATAGTAGACATCTTATCTGAAAAGACACTAGAAAGGTTCATATGACGAAAAAAATTATTGCAGTTGATTTAGATGGAACCCTGCTCAACTCAGACAGTCAAATTTCTGACTTTACCAAAGAAACCATTAAAAAAGTTGCTGAAAAAGGCCATCAGATTATTATTACGACAGGTCGTCCTTACCGCATGTCAAAAGATTTCTACCGTGAATTAGACTTAGACACTCCTATGATTAATTTCAACGGCTCCCTTACTCATTTACCAGACCAAGTTTGGGATTTTGAAAAGTGTTTGACTGTAGACAAAAAATATCTGCTAGACATGGTTCAACGTTCAGAGGACATTCAAGCCGATTTTATCGCTGGAGAATATCGTAAAAAATTCTACATTACAAATCCTAATGAAGAAATTGCCAATCCCAAACTATTTGGGGTAGAAGCTTTCCAGCCTGAAGATCAATTCCAGCCTGAGTTGGTGACCAAAGATCCTAACTGTATCCTGTTACAGACCAGAGCTAGTGACAAGTATGCCTTGGCAAAAGAAATGAATGCTTTCTACCAACATCAACTGTCTATCAATACTTGGGGTGGTCCGCTCAATATCCTTGAGTGTACTCCTAAAGGTGTCAATAAGGCCTTCGCCTTGGACTACTTGCTTAAAGTAATGAACCGTGACAAAAAGGATTTAATTGCCTTTGGAGATGAACACAATGATACCGAAATGCTCGCTTTTGCTGGAAAAGGTTTTGCAATGAAAAATGCCAATCCAGAGCTACTCCCTTATGCAGATGAACAAATTTCCCTGACCAACGACCAAGATGGGGTTGCCAAAACCCTGCAAGACTTATTCTTATAACCTATACTGATACTCAATAAAAATCAAAGAGCAAACTAGGAAGCTAGCCGTAGGTTGCTCAAAACACTGTTTTGAGGTTGCAGATAGAACTGACGAAGTCAGCTCAAA
>CAUTXU010000078.1:0-5850 GCA_963542415.1 uncultured Streptococcus sp. | reverse complement strand
TAGTTTTTTGGTATGATTTTCACCCCCAAAATACAAGGGGAATGTGTTACAATAGAAGTAACAGATAATAGAAAAGAGAATAGATGAGAATTGCAGATTATAGCGTGACCAAGGCAGTGCTGGAGCGTCACGGTTTTACCTTTAAAAAATCTTTTGGGCAAAATTTCCTGACAGATACCAATATCCTTCAAAAAATCGTGGATACGGCTGAGATTGATGACCAGGTCAATGTTATCGAAATCGGGCCAGGTATTGGTGCCTTGACCGAGTTTCTGGCTGAGCGTGCGGCAGAAGTCATGGCCTTTGAGATTGACCACCGTTTGGTACCGATTTTGGCAGATACCCTGCGTGATTTTGATAATGTAACCGTAGTTAACGAGGACATTCTCAAAGTCGATTTGGCGCAACATATCCAGAATTTCAAAAATCCTGACCTGCCAATCAAGGTAGTGGCTAACTTGCCATACTACATCACGACGCCCATCCTCATGCACTTGATCGAGAGCGGAATTCCTTTTAGTGAGTTTGTTGTCATGATGCAAAAAGAGGTAGCTGACCGCATTTCCGCTCAACCGAATACCAAGGCTTATGGTAGCTTGTCGATTTCGGTGCAGTATTACATGACAGCCAAGGTTGCCTTTATCGTGCCTCGTACGGTCTTTGTGCCAGCGCCAAATGTGGACTCAGCTATCTTGAAAATGGTGCGCCGTCCAGAACCAGCTGTAGCAGTGGAAGACGAGAACTTCTTCTTTAAGGTTTCCAAGGCTAGTTTTACCCATCGCCGCAAGACCTTGTGGAATAACTTGACAGGTTATTTTGGCAAGACTGAAGAAGTCAAGGATAAATTGACCAAGGCCTTGGATCAGGCAGGCTTGTCACCAAGTGTGCGTGGGGAAGCTCTCAGCTTGGCAGAATTTGCCAGCCTAGCAGATGGGCTTAAAGGACAAGGACTTTAAGATGCAGGGACAAATCATTAAAGCCTTGGCGGGGTTCTATTATGTGGAGAGTGAGGGTAAGGTTTATCAAACACGAGCGCGTGGAAATTTCCGTAAAAAAGGGCATACACCCTATGTTGGGGATTGGGTAGATTTTTCTGCCGAGGAAAATTCAGAAGGCTATATCCTCAAGATTCATGAACGGAAAAACAGTCTGGTCCGTCCGCCTATTGTCAATATTGACCAAGCTGTGGTGATCATGTCTGTCAAGGAACCTGATTTTAACAGCAATTTGCTGGATCGTTTCTTGGTTCTTTTGGAGCACAAGGCCATCCATCCCATCGTTTATATTTCCAAAATGGATTTGTTGGAAGATAGAGGAGAACTGGATTTCTATGAACAGACTTATGGTGACATCGGCTATGACTTTGTGACCAGTAAGGAGAAACTCCTGCCCTTGTTGACAGGCAAAGTAACGGTCTTTATGGGCCAGACGGGTGTTGGAAAATCAACTCTTCTCAATAAAATCGCACCAGATCTCAATCTTGAAACAGGAGAAATCTCAGACAGTCTGGGTCGCGGGCGCCATACCACTCGAGCTGTTAGTTTTTACAACCTCAATGGAGGTAAAATTGCAGACACGCCAGGATTTTCATCTCTGGACTATGAAGTATCAACTGCTGAAGACCTTAATCAGGCTTTCCCAGAGATTGCTACTGTTAGCCGAGATTGTAAGTTCCGTACTTGTACCCACACCCATGAGCCGTCCTGTGCAGTGAAGCCGGCTGTTGAAGAGGGTATCATTGCGTCCTTCCGTTTTGACAACTACCTGCAATTCCTCAGTGAGATTGAAAATCGCAGAGAAACCTATAAAAAAGTCAGCAAAAAAATTCCAAAATAAGGAGAAACCTATGTCTCAATACAAGATTGCTCCGTCAATTCTGGCAGCAGATTATGCCAACTTTGAACGTGAAATCAAACGTCTAGAAGCAACTGGGGCAGAGTATGCCCATATCGATATCATGGATGGTCACTTTGTACCACAAATCAGTTTTGGTGCAGGTGTGGTTGAAGCTCTTCGTCCTCATAGTAAGATGGTCTTCGACTGCCACTTGATGGTAGCTAATCCAGAGCATCATCTGGAAGATTTTGCGCGTGCGGGAGCAGATATCATCAGCATCCATGTGGAAACAACGCCTCATATCCATGGTGCCCTCCAAAAAATTCGTTCACTCGGTGTCAAGCCATCTGTTGTTATCAATCCTGGTACGCCTGTTGAGGCGATTAAGCACGTGCTTCACCTAGTTGACCAAGTCTTAGTCATGACAGTTAACCCTGGCTTCGGTGGGCAAGCTTTTCTACCTGAAACCATGGATAAGGTTCGTGAGTTGGTTGCACTTCGTAAGGAAAAAGGTTTGAACTTTGAAATCGAAGTGGATGGTGGGATTGATGATAAAACGATTGCTCAAGCTAAAGAAGCTGGTGCGACCGTTTTTGTAGCAGGTTCCTATGTCTTTAAGGGAGATGTCAATGAGCGAGTACAAACTCTCAGAAAACAACTGGACTAAGGTTGCAGTTTTTGCAGGCGGAGACCGCGGTCATTATCGGACAGATTTTGATGCTTTTGTCGGTGTGGATCGAGGCTCGCTCTGGGTCTTGGAAGAAGACTTGCCTCTTGCTCTAGCAGTCGGAGATTTTGATTCTGTGACCGAAGAAGAGCGACAGGTGATTCAAAAACGTGCTCAGTATTTTGTCCAAGCCCGACCAGAAAAGGATGATACAGATCTGGAATTGGCTCTCTTAACTATTTTTGAGAAGAATTCTCAGGCTGAGGTTACTATTTTCGGCGCCTTGGGTGGTCGTATTGACCATATGCTAGCCAATGTCTTTTTACCTAGCAATCCTAAGTTAGTCCCCTATATGCGTCAGATAGAAATTGAGGATGGACAAAACTTGATTACTTATTGTCCAGAAGGAACCAGTCAGCTAGAACCCCGTTCAGACTACGACTATCTAGCTTTTATGCCGGTTCGGGATAGCCAGCTGACCATTCTCGGAGCCAAGTATGAGTTGACAGAGGAAAATTTTTTCTTTAAAAAAGTGTACGCTTCTAACGAATATATAGATAGGGAAGTTTCGGTGACTTGCCCAGATGGCTATGTGGTCGTACTGCATAGCAAGGACAGGAGGTAGGATGGAAAGTTTACTTGTTCTATTATTGATTGCCAACCTAGCTGGACTCTTTCTGATTTGGCAAAGGCAGGATAAGCAGGAAAAACATCTCAGTAAGAGCTTGGAGGATCAGGCAGATCATCTATCAGACCAGTTGGATTATCGTTTTGAACAAGCCAGACAAGCTAGTCAGTTAGATCAAAAAGATTTGGAAGTGGCTGTCAGTGACCGTTTGCAAGAAGTACGAATGGAATTGCACCAAGGTCTGACTCAGGTCCGTCAAGAAATGACAGAGAATCTCTTGCAAACCAGAGACAAGACCGACCAACGTCTCCAAGCCCTGCAGGAATCAAATGAGCAACGTTTGGAGCAAATGCGCCAAACGGTCGAAGAAAAACTAGAAAAGACCTTGCAGACACGCTTGCAGGCTTCCTTTGAGACAGTTTCCAAGCAACTAGAGTCGGTAAATCGAGGCCTAGGAGAGATGCAAACAGTTGCCCGCGATGTCGGGGCCCTCAACAAGGTTCTCTCTGGAACCAAGACAAGAGGAATTCTGGGGGAATTGCAACTGGGGCAAATTATTGAAGATATCATGACACCTGCCCAGTATGAACGAGAATACGCAACGGTTGAAAACTCCAGTGAACGAGTGGAGTATGCCATCAAGTTACCTGGGCAAGGCGACCAGGAATATGTCTACCTGCCGATTGACTCCAAGTTTCCACTGGCGGATTATTACCGCTTGGAAGAAGCCTATGAAGTGGGTGACAAGTATGAAATCGAACGCTGTCGTAAATCACTTCTAGCAAGCGTCAAGCGCTTTGCTAAGGATATCAGGAACAAGTACATAGCACCGCCTCGGACAACTAATTTTGGAGTTTTGTTTGTTCCGACAGAAGGACTTTATTCAGAAATTGTTCGCAATCCTGTCTTCTTTGATGATTTGAGGCGGGAGGAGCAGATTATTGTCGCAGGACCAAGTACCCTATCAGCCCTCCTCAATTCCCTATCAGTTGGCTTCAAAACCCTCAATATCCAAAAGAGTGCCGACCATATCAGTAAGACCCTTGCTAGTGTTAAGACCGAGTTCGGCAAGTTTGGTGGCATTCTGGTCAAGGCACAAAAACACCTCCAACATGCCTCTGGCAATATTGATGAACTATTAAACCGTCGCACTACAGCTATCGAGCGGACGCTCCGTCACATTGAGTTATCAGAAGGTGAGCCTGCGCTTGATCTACTCCATTTCCAAGAAGATGAGGAAGAATATGAAGATTAGTCACATGAAAAAAGATGAGCTGTTTGAAGGCTTTTATCTAATCAAGTCAGCTGACCTGAGACAAACTCGCGCTGGGAAAAATTACCTAGCCTTTACCTTCCAAGATGATAGTGGTGAGATTGAAGGGAAACTCTGGGATGCCCAACCACATAACGTTGAGGCCTTTACAGCAGGTAAGGTTGTTCACATGAAAGGGCGCCGAGAGGTTTATAATAACACCCCTCAGGTCAATCAAATTACCCTTCGCCTGCCTCAACCTGGCGAACCCAATGATCCAGCTGATTTCAAGGTCAAGTCGCCAGTTGATGTCAAGGAAATCCGTGACTATATGTCGCAAATGATTTTTAAAATTGAAAATCCTGTTTGGCAACGGATTGTCCGAAAGCTCTACACCAAGTATGATAAGGAATTTTACTCCTATCCAGCTGCCAAGACCAACCATCATGCCTTTGAAACGGGCTTGGCCTATCATACGGCGACCATGGTGCGCTTGGCAGATGCCATTAGCGAAATTTATCCTCAACTCAATAAGAGTCTGCTCTATGCAGGGATTATGCTGCATGACTTGGCTAAGGTCATTGAGTTGACGGGACCAGACCAGACGGAGTATACAGTGCGAGGCAATCTCCTTGGACATATCGCTCTGATTGATAGTGAAATTACTAAGACAGTTATGGAACTCGGCATCGATGACACCAAGGAAGAAGTCGTTCTGCTCCGCCACGTTATTCTCAGCCACCACGGTTTACTAGAGTATGGAAGTCCAGTCCGTCCACGTATCATGGAGGCAGAGATTATCCATATGATTGATAATCTGGATGCTAGCATGATGATGATGTCAACAGCTTTGGCTTTGGTTGATAAAGGAGAGATGACCAATAAAATCTTCGCTATGGACAATCGTTCCTTCTATAAACCAGATTTAGATTAATAATTTAAGAAAAATGGTAAATTCCCAAACTAAGTTCCACTGCTAATCCAAGTGGAAGTTAGTCTGATAAAAATCGTAAAAACCAGTGGAAATACGTGTCAGGGTAAGTTCTACTGGTTTTAATCATGCTTGATTTCATAGCTTTTGTAGGCAAAAAGAATCGAAAAAAAGAGCGCACAAAATCCTCTCATCTGAAAGCGTTTCAGATTAAGTTCCGCTATGGTGGAAGTTAGTGTGAGACGTTTGAATGCGGTTAAAGGTTAGTTTTTAGAATTTATGTTGGAGTAATTTAGACGACTGGCAGACGTCTTCTGCAGGTATTTTAGAAATACCTAGAAGCTTAGGAATCTCTTCTCCATAGGTAAAGGCAAAGAGCTCATAGGCTGACTTTCCATTCAAAGCAGCACGTTTGACACTGTTGACATGAGAGCAGACGAGATTGATGTCCTCTTGAGTTAAGTTGTCAAAAGAAGTTCCCTTAGGTAGAATGTCACGAATCAGCGTGTGATTTTTCTCAATTCTCCCTTTCTGGT
>CAUTXU010000077.1:0-5884 GCA_963542415.1 uncultured Streptococcus sp. | reverse complement strand
CCTGACAACATGAGCATGCCTTTACCAGAACTTCCCACAGGTAATCCTCCTGCTCCACGAAAGGTTTCATAGGAAAGATAGGCAGCCTCCTCACGAATCTCAACCTGAAGATTAATATCTGGATTTTTCATCTGAGCTTGCACGTTTGGAATAGCCTCGAAAACAGCACTACCAAGAGTTTGATTGAGTTCACGACTGTCGAGTTCAAAGTTATGGTCGCTACGCTTACCAGTGATTTTAAAGGTCATCCCTTCCTTGTAAGTTTCTTTCATAATCTCTTGGACAGCAGATTTAAGAACTTCCACAGACTTTTCGACTTTATAAACGGGAGAAAAGTTTTGAATTCCAAATACTTGTTTGAGCGATTCTGCTACTGCGGTGTAATCAGCTCCATTGAGGTAAGCGTGGGCACGGTCGCGATCTGCGGTTACCTTAACTTGGGGATAGATAGACAAAACGTCTGAAATATTATTACGAAGTTTATTGATGAAACGCATACGATTTTTGTGCTTGGTTGACAATTCTCCATAGCGAATCATAATTTCTGAATACTGCATAAATGCTCCTATCTTACTTTTCTAGTTTGATTGTAAATTAATTTTAGCTTGGTCAAAAACTGCTCGACCTGACTCATATCATTTTCAAGGTCTAGGCTAAGGCGCACAGCTGACTGAGCCTTATCCTTGTCCACTCCCATGGCTATCAAGGTGCCTGCAGGTTTCCCTGCCTTGGATGAACAAGCAGAGGTCGTAGAAATAAAAATATCATAGTCTTCAAAGGCGTGAACAATGACTTCACCACGAACACCCTTAATTCCAAAAGTCAGGATATGAGGGGCGAAGCCTTCCTCATCTGAAAATACAAATATATCTGGATAGCCCAAAAGTGCTTGACGAATCACTGCCTTCATCTGCCCTGTCTTGCTCGTAAAGATATATAACTTTTCCATAGACAAACGGAGAGCCTTGGCAGTTGCTGCAATCCCTGCCACATTTTCAGTTGTCGAACGATAATCACGCTCCTGCCCACCACCTGTTAAAAGAGGCGTAATCCTCTTACCAGACTTGATATAGACAAAGCCAACACCACGAACGCCGTGGAACTTGTGACTAGAAAAGGTCGCGAAATCCACTCGTTCTGTCAAATACTTTTCAGTTGGAATCTTAGCAAGTGCTTGAACCGCATCAACATGGAAGGAAATAGTTGGCTTGTCTGCCAAGAGTTCTGAAATAGCCTCAATAGGCTGGATAGAGCCAATTTCATTGTTTACTGCCATGATGGAAATTAGGATTGTATCAAGTCGTATCAAATCTGCTAGCGCCTCAACATCAACAAATCCTTCCTCATCAACTGGAGCAAAATCCACTTCAAATCCTTGACTTTTCAACCAAAGAGCTGATTCTTTGACCGCCGGATGTTCAATAGCTGATACGATGATGTGCTTGCCAAACTGAGCTTTTTCAAAGGCTACTCCCTTGATGACCCAATTATCTCCTTCTGTTCCACCAGAAGTAAAGAAGATTTCATCACTTCTCTTACCGATTAAATCCGCAATCTGTTGTCTGGAAGCATCTAAGATTCGTGTTGCCTGGTCTCCCAAACGATGGAGACTAGATGGATTTCCTAAAATTTTTGAAGCCACCTGCATATAGGTTTCAAGGGCTTCAGGATAGGGCTTGGTCGTCGCCGAATTATCAAAGTAAATCATGTTTTCTCACGCTTTCTAAAATCACTCCTTCTATTGTATCATGAAACGGAGCTTGCGACAAGAAAGGGCAATTCCTCTTTTTTTAAGATTTTTTTAAAGAAATGCGGTATAATAAATTTTAATTAAAGGAGAGAATGTATGTCTAATTATCGTAGAACTTCAAAACCAAAAACAGAACACATCAAAAAAGGCTTTACGGTCTTTCAAAAAACCGTTGCTACTATCGGTAGTATCCTTGGCTTAATTACCGCAAGTATCACTATCATGAACGCCTTGGATAATAACAAAAATACTAAAAAAGAACCTACGACAAGCCAGACGACAACCATTGTCAAAGAAATTCAAAAGGAATCCCCTCAGGAAAACACTAGTCCCAATAAGGAAAACAACACTTCTCAAGAAAAAACACAACAAGAAGAAACGCCAAAATCTAGCGTCAAGGAAGAGAAAAAAGAAGAGCAGAAAACAGCAACTCAGGATTCTTCTACCACTACTCCTACTCCAAGTAAACCTGCCGCTAAAAATGAAAAACAATCCAATACTCTAACTTCAGAAAATAAAAGTAATCAATAGCCAGCAAAATAGCTCCCTCCAAACTTGGAAAGAAGCTATTTTTTATTGTTGTAACACTTTTCTTGGTTTGGTACCTTCAGCTGGACCGATGACACCTGCCATTTCAAGTTCTTCCATGAGGCGGGTCGCACGGTTAAATCCAACAGACAAACGGCGCTGAATCATAGATGCACTGGCTTTCTGGGTCTCAACGACTAGAGCCTTGGCTTCTTCAAAAAGCGGATCTCCACCAGATTCACCATCTGAAAATTCTCCTTCATTTTCAGAAACCTCACCTGGATCAAAGCTCTCATCGTAGTCTGCATCTGCCTGAGCCTTGATATAGTTTACGATGCGCTCGACATCATCATCCGAGATAAAAGATCCTTGCAGACGAACTGGGTGATTTTCATCGATTGGTTTAAAGAGCATATCTCCTCGACCAAGCAGTTTTTCTGCTCCATTTTCATCCAAGATAGTACGAGAATCTGTTCCTGATGAAACTGCGAAAGCGACACGAGATGGGACATTAGCCTTAATCAAACCAGAGATGACGTCAACAGATGGGCGCTGGGTTGCAAGAATCATGTGGATACCAGCAGCACGCGCCTTCTGTCCAAGACGGATAATGGCATCTTCTACTTCCTTGCTGGCAACCATCATGAGGTCAGCCAACTCATCCACAATCACAACAATGAGTGGCAGTGGAATCTGCTTATATTCAGACTGGGCATTGAACTCTTCTACCTTGGCGTTAAAACCTGCAATATTCCGAACCCCCACCTTGGCAAAAAGTTCATAACGGTTTTCCATTTCATCCACAACCTTTTGCAGGGCCTTGCTGGCCTTGCGTGGATTGGTCACAACTGGAATCAAGAGGTGAGGAATATCATTGTAAACAGATAACTCAACCATCTTGGGGTCGACCATCATAAATTTAACTTGATCGGGTCTCGCCTTCATTAGAATGCTAGCGATAATACCGTTAACTGCTACCGACTTCCCTGAACCTGTTGAACCTGCGACGAGCAAGTGGGGCATTTTAGAAAGGTCAAAAGCTCTTGCGGTGCCATTAACCGCCTTTCCTAGAGGAATTTCCAATAGATTTTCTGCTTTTGTTTGAGATTGTTCCCATAGTTCGCGGAAGGACACAGTGGCAATTTCAGAGTTAGGAACCTCGATTCCAACGAGAGATTTCCCTGGGATTGGAGCTTCAATCCGGACATCCTTGGCAGCCAAGGCTAGAGCAAGGTCATCTGCCAGATTGGAAATGCGGTTGACCCGTACACCCACGGCTGGCTTAACTTCATACTTTGTCACTGATGGCCCAATTTCAGCCCGTTCAACTGTTACCTTGATACCAAAGCTAGCAAAGGTTTCTTCTAGGATTTTGATATTTTCTCGGACAATTTTCTTCTCTTTAGACTGGTCCTTTGGTTTATCTGGGGCAAAGAGTTGTAAGCTTGGAAGTTTGTATTCAAGGGCTTCCTTGGCTGAAAAATCGACCTGAACATCTTCATCATCAGAGCCATCTTCCTGTTCAGGGAATTCAAGTTCAGCTTGAGGCAGGATGATTTCTGGTTCTACCCACTCTTCTTCTGGAACAGGTGGAACGTCAAGCACAACATCTTCTGTCAGAATTTCACCCGTTTCCATATCAACAGGAGGCAAATCGAGTAAGGCTTTTTCAGCCTCTTCTTGTTCTAATCTAGCCTCTTCCTCAGCCTTTTGGCGAGCTTTTTCTTCTTGTTTGACAAAGCGTTCCTCTTTTCGATGCTCATGCCCTTCTCTCCATTTGGCAAATCCTCTACTGAAGAATTCAGCAATATCGTAAACAGACCAAGGGCTTACTAGGAGGGAACCCACTAAAATCAAGATAGAACCAATAAAGTAAGTCCCGATATTGGAGAAGAGAAAGGCGGTTGGCATATAAAGAGCGACTCCAATCAAGCCCCCTCCAGCAAAGCTGGTCGTTCGAAAGCCTGTTAAATCCGTCACAATCTGAGCCATAGTCCCTTTTAGTACCGACTTATCCAAACCATATTTCCAAACTAAGTAGGCCTCAAAAATCAAGAGCAAACCTGCAAATATGGCGAAAAAGCCAGATAGGAGCCCTTCCTGTTTTTGGATCCACTTGAAAAAGAAAAGATAGAGTAGGATGCCAAATATTGCTAGATAAGCTAAGCTACCCACCAGCAAGCGAATTAGATTGTAAAGGGTTATACCTGCAGCCCCTAATTTGAAGGCTGCGAAAATCAATAAAAGCGCGATTCCCAACGAAATCAACATTCGTTGAATCGCTTCTTTTCTTTCGAGTTCTGCTTTAGACGGTCTCCGTCTTGTTTTACTTGTATTCTTGTTTGCCATTCTTCTATTATACCATATTTCACAGGCATTTCGGAAAGAGAAAAAGACTGCACCAAACGGTCCAATCTTTTCATTTTCTATCTAAGTTTTATGCTTGTGATTTGCGTAGGTAACCATAGACCACACCACTTACGATTGCTCCTACCAAGACAGAAACGAGGTAAAGGAGAGCATTTGAAGTAAGGGCGATAACGAAGATTCCTCCGTGTGGCGCCATGAGTTTGATACCAGTAAGACCAACGAGGCCACCTGCTACTGCTGAACCAAGGACGAAGCTTGGGATCGCACGAGCTGGGTCAGCGGCACCAAATGGAATCGCTCCCTCAGTGATAAATGACAAGCCCATGATGATGTTTGTCAAACCAGAGTTGCGTTCTTCCTTAGTAAATTTGTCTTTAAAGAGAAGAGTTGCGACAAAGATGGCAAGTGGTGGCACCATTCCTCCAGCCATAACTGCTGCCATGGCTACAGAACCACCTGAAGAAACAGTTGCTGCAAGCGTACCTGTACCAAAGACATAAGCCGCTTTATTGACTGGTCCACCCATGTCAACAGCCATCATTCCACCAAGGACGATACCAAGAAGGACAGCTGAACCTCCTCCAAGACCACCTAGGAAGTCATTCATAGCAGTGTTGATTGCTGCCATTGGGATGTTAACAGCTAGCATGACAAATCCTGTCAAGATTGTTCCAAGAAGTGGCAAGAGAAGGATTGATTTAGCACCTTCAAGTGAACGAGGAACTTTAACGTATTTCTTGATAGCAAGAACCAAAGCACCTGCGATAAATCCACCAACAAGGGCACCTAGGAAACCAGATGAGACACCTGCAAGAGTTGAAGTTGCTTCACCACCTGCTGCATAAGGGATTTTACCAAAGGCAAAACCTTCTTTGGCAATAGCGCCAGCCACGAAACCAGCTACCAAACCTGGTTTTTCAGCGATAGAGTAGGCAACATAACCTGCAAAGACTGGAAGCATCAAACCAAAGGCAGCTCCACCAATTTTCATGAACATAGAAGCTAGTTCATGGTAGGAACCAAGATTACCAAGGTTTTCATTCGGAACACCCAAAGCACCGTCAATCAAGAAGGCAAGGGCAATCATGATACCACCACCGATAACGAATGGCAACATTTGTGATACACCACTCATCAAGTGTTTGTAGAAGGCACCACCAAGGCTTTGTTTTTCGTTGCTTGCTGTTGCAGCTTTTGCTCCATTAGCAGCACGGTAGACTTCAGCATCTCCAGAAA
>CAUTXU010000076.1:0-5908 GCA_963542415.1 uncultured Streptococcus sp. | reverse complement strand
AGGCATCACGACCAGTCAAAACGCCACCTGTTCCGATGATTTGGATTTGAGGATTTAAGCGTTGATAAAAGGCGTGAACATTGGCTAGAGCAGTCGGTTTAATGTATTCTCCACCAATTCCACCAAAACCATTTTTAGGACGAATAACGACAGATTCATCTTCTATATAAAGTCCGTTCCCGATAGAGTTAACACAGTTGACAAACTTGAGCGGATACTTGTTAAAAATAGCTGCCGCTTGGTCAAAGTGAACAATATCAAAATATGGTGGGAGCTTAATTCCAAGAGGTTTGGTAAAATAGGCAAATACCTCTGACAAGATACGGTCTGTTGTCTCAAAATCATAGGCAATCTGAGGTTTACCTGGAACATTTGGACAGGAGAGGTTTAGCTCAGTCAGACCACGAAAATCACTCTCTTGGACTTTTTTCAAGAGAGTATGGGTTTCCTCTGGAGACATTCCAACTAGAGATAAGAAGAAAGTTCGGTTTGGCTCTTTTTCCTGTAAATCCAAAAGATAGTCCAAATAGTAGTCTAAGCCATTATTTGGCAAGCCCATAGAGTTGATGGAACCAAGTGGAACATCTTGATAGCGTGGCTCAGGATTCCCCTGACGGAAGTCCAAGGTCGCTGTCTTAGTGACAAAGGTTCCTGCCGCTGAGTTTTTAACTCCTTCTAACTCTGCTATCGTCATACAAGCCACACCTGCTGCATTCATCAAACAATTGTCAAACTCAAAACCAGCAATTTGTGTTTTCGTTGATACCATGATTCTAATCCTCCAGATTCCTTTTATTGCTAATATTATACCATATTTTCACAATTTCTCTTTGAGAAAGATATTTCAAAGAAAAAGGTTCGTATTTTATGAATTAAAGAAAAATTTGAACTGAATTGATAGAATTTTTAGAAAATTTTTGTTTTTCTCTTTACAGTTAAAAAAAATTCTGCTATAATGACACACATAATTAAATTAGAATTTAAGGAGAACGATATGACATCTGCTAAAGAATATATCCAAAGCGTGTTTGAAACTGTAAAAGCTCGTAACGGGCACGAGGCTGAATTCCTCCAAGCTGTTGAAGAATTTTTCAACACTTTGGAACCTGTATTTGAAAAACACCCTGAGTATATCGAAGAAAATATCTTGGCACGTATCACTGAGCCAGAGCGCGTGATTTCTTTCCGTGTTCCTTGGGTTGACCGTGATGGAAACATTCAAGTAAACCGTGGTTACCGTGTTCAATTCAACTCAGCTGTTGGACCATACAAAGGCGGACTTCGTTTCCACCCAACTGTAAACCAAGGGATTTTGAAATTCCTCGGATTTGAACAAATCTTTAAAAACGTCTTGACTGGACTTCCAATCGGTGGAGGTAAAGGTGGATCAGACTTCGATCCTAAAGGTAAAACAGATGCTGAAGTGATGCGCTTCTGCCAAAGCTTCATGACTGAATTGCAAAAACACATCGGACCATCACTTGACGTACCTGCTGGTGATATCGGTGTTGGTGGACGTGAGATTGGTTACCTTTACGGTCAATACAAACGCCTCAACCAATTTGATGCTGGTGTCTTGACTGGTAAACCTCTTGGATTTGGTGGTAGCTTGATTCGTCCAGAAGCAACTGGTTACGGTTTGGTTTACTACACTGAGGAAATGCTTAAAGCTAACGGCAACAGCTTTGCTGGTAAGAAAGTGGTCATTTCAGGTTCTGGTAACGTTGCCCAATACGCTCTTCAAAAAGCGACTGAACTCGGTGCAACTGTTATCTCTGTTTCTGACTCAAATGGTTATGTCATCGATGAAAATGGTATCGACTTTGATCTTTTAGTAGATGTTAAAGAAAAACGCCGTGCTCGTTTGACTGAGTATGCTGCTGAAAAAGCAACTGCAAGCTACCACGAAGGTTCTGTATGGACTTACGCTGGAAACTATGACATTGCGCTTCCATGTGCTACTCAAAACGAAATCAACGGTGAAGCAGCTAAACGTTTGGTTGCTCAAGGCGTTATCTGTGTATCTGAAGGTGCCAACATGCCAAGCGACCTTGATGCCATCAAAGTTTACAAAGAAAATGGTATCTTCTACGGACCTGCCAAAGCTGCCAACGCTGGTGGTGTAGCCGTTTCAGCCCTCGAAATGAGCCAAAACAGCCTTCGTCTCTCATGGACTCGTGAAGAAGTTGATGGACGTCTCAAAGATATCATGACAAACATCTTCAACACAGCTAAAACAACTTCAGAAACATATGGTCTTGATAAAGACTACCTCGCAGGAGCTAACATTGCTGCCTTTGAAAATGTAGCAAATGCCATGATTGCCCAAGGTATTGTTTAAGAATTACCAAGAGACTGGGACAATAGTCCCTTACTCATTGTGTAAGCAATAGACTAAGGATACCCTTAGCGATATTTATACATATTATACCACGAATTTTACAAACGATAAAAGAGGCTGGGCAAAAACCCACTTCTAACTATCAAAAAACGAGCATCTCCAACTACGGAAATGCTCGTTTTTTATATAGTTATTTAGTTTTAAAAAAGCACTCCAAACATTCAAAAATATTTGGGACTTCCCTTAATAAATCCATCACTTTCTTTTTCAAGATAGCCCACGCTTGCTCAATAGGATTCAAATCTGGTGAATAAGGTGGTAGAGGTAAGAAAAAGTGTTTATCTTGAATGCAAAGTTCATCCAAAATGTTCTTAGGATGAAAACTAGCATTGTCCATGACAATGACATGAGGTGTCTTCAAAGCAGGCAGGAGTTGCGTTTTGAACCACTCCACAAAGAAATTGATCGTCATACTTTCCTTGTAAATCATGGGAGCTATAAACTCTCCATCTACTTGTCCTGCAACAATTGAAGTCCGCTCAAAACGCCGTCCGCTAATCTTTTCATAGACTTTCTCCCCTCTAGGAACCCGTGCATAAGGACGATAGAGGTAGCGATCGATTCCCGTTTCATCAATATAAACAGGTGCTAGATGCTTTAAACTATTAAAACTTTTAAGAAATAAAGCTACTTTTTCTGGGTCTTGTTCATAGTAGGTGTGGTTCTTTTTTTTCGAGTGTAGCCCATAGCTTTAAGAGCATAGTGGATAGTAGTTGGATGACAGTCAAATTCAGAAGCTATTTCAGTCAAATAAGCGTCTGGATTGTCAGTAAGATAGTTTTTAAGTCTATCTCTATCAACCTTTCTTGGTTTTGTTCCTTTTACTTGATGGTTTAATTCTCCTGTTTTCTCTTTTAGCTTTAACCAGCCATAAATGGTATTACGTGAGATTTGGAAAATGTGTGATGCTTCTGTGATACTACCTGTTCGCTCACAATAAGCGAGAACTTTTTTACGAAAATCTATTGAATAGGCCATAAGAAGATTATACCACATTATGTACTATTTTTGGTTCAGTTTACTATATTTTTGGCTTGCGCAGAGTGCATGTCAGAGGTAAACAAGCTGTCGCAACAGAGATAGGATTCATCTTCATGATCATGAATATCACTAATACTCAATGAGAATCAAAGAGCAAACTAGCCACAGGCTATACTTGAGTAAGATAAGGCGACGTTGACGAGGTTTGAAGAGATTTTCAAAGAGTATAAATTGGCCAAGAATCTAGCCTCTAAAACATCCACTATTCAAAAACCACACAGTGTTTCTTTCAGCTTGATTGGATTCAAGACTGGAATCACTGTGTGGTTTTATTTAGAAGCGAGTTTTTGCCCAACCTCCCTCCTTATAAAACTTTCGCAGAAGTACGACTAATCTCTTCTACTTGAATATTTTCAGCTTCAAATTTTTGCTTTAAGGCTGTTAAATCAACTGAACCATCAATTTGAACTTCAATAATCACCTTACCATCCTTACGTGGGATATTTACTGTATGAGAGATATTCAAATTTTCTTCAACGATTAGAGAAACAATCTTACCAAGAACTCCGACTTCATCTTCTGTAACGAAGCGCACCCGAATTCCTTCTTCTCCATAGCCAGCAATTTCAAGAAAGGCTTGGAAAACGTCACGGTCCGTAATAACCCCATAGACTTGATGGTTATCTACTACAGGAAGAATACCAATCTTATTTTTCAACATCAGATAAGTTGCATCCTCTAGACTCGCATAGCCTGAAACAGTGACAACATCGCGAATCATGACATCTTTTACTTTTGTCTTATTTAGAAGATAATTCATCTCATAGATAGAAAGACTTGTTGCTTTTGATGGACTAGCTTGCGCAATGGTTCCTTCAGTTACCAAACCAACCAATTGATCATTTTCGATAACAGGCAAGCGGTGCAATCCTTGCTCTCTCATCAAATCTGCTGCATGAGATACTGTTGTATCTGGACTAATATAAACTACCTTGCGGGTCATAAAATCTTTAACTGCCATGAGACTTCTCCTTTTCTATTCTTATCCCTATTATACAATCTTTTTGTAAATCTATCAAACGCTTACATTTCTTTTTCAAAATTCAGAAAAGTATGAATAAGCTAGCAAAAAGAGCTCTAAAATCGAGCTCTCTGAATGAAGGTAAGATACGTTTCATTCTGTTCTATTTCAATGATTAAGAGCTAACCTTCCAATGCAGATGAGAATTGCTTCGTAATCTCTATCCGCCGACTAAAACAATCCACTGGATTCTGATGATTACTTCGTAATATCCATCCGCAACCTAAACTAGTCTCCCAGACTATGCGAAGATTGCTTACGCAATCTTCATCTGCCGACTAAAACAATCCACTGGATTGTTTTAGCCACCTAGATATGCTTTTCTGACTTCTTCTGATGAAGCGAGTTCTTTTCCTGTTCCTGATAGAACGATTTTCCCTGTTTCCAATACATAGCCTCGGTCAGAGATTGCGAGTGCTTTATTGGCATTTTGTTCAATCAAGAGGACAGTTGTCCCTTGCTTCTGGATATCTTGAATGATATCAAAAATCTCTTGGATAAAGATTGGGGCAAGTCCCATTGATGGTTCATCTAAAAGAAGAAGTTTTGGTGTTGACATAAGAGCGCGTCCCATGGCAAGCATTTGTTGTTCCCCTCCTGAAAGAGTGGCTGCATCCTGGTTCTTCCGTTCTTCAAGACGTGGGAAGCGTGAGAAGACCTTCTTCAAGTTAGCTTGATTTTCTTCACGATTTTTCTTTAAGAAAGCTCCCATTTCAAGATTTTCCATAACAGTCAAGCCAGGAAAGACGTGGCGTCCTTCTGGAACTTGTGAAAGACCACCTGCCACGATTTTCTGAGCTGGCATTTTTTGGATTTCTTGACCTAAAAATTCAATCTTTCCTGAACTTGGTCTAACCAAACCAGACAAGGTACGGAGAATGGTTGTCTTACCTGCACCATTGGCACCGATAAGGGAAACAACTTCTCCTTCATTCACTTCAAAGCTTACATCACGGACTGCTTGGATCATACCGTAATGCACAGAAAGATTATCAACTTTTAACATAGACATTAGGCTTCACCTCCTAGATAAGCTTCGATAACGCGTTTATTGGTCTTAATTTCGTCTGGAGTTCCCTGAGCAATCAAACGACCGTATTCAAGTACGTAGATACGTTCTGTTACTTCCATAACCAGATTCATATCGTGTTCAATCAGCATGATCGTAATCTTAAATTCATCTTTGATACGACGAATTAACTCAGTCAATTCAGCTGTTTCCTGTGGGTTCATACCTGCTGCTGGTTCATCCAAAAAGAGAATTTTAGGTTCCGTAGCAAGGGCACGAACAATTTCCAAACGACGTTGTTGTCCGTAGGCAAGATTTTTAGCAAGAGTTTCTGCATCACCATCTAAATCAAAGATTTTAAGCAATTCCAAGGCTTTAGCCTTTAATTCTTTTTCACTCTTGTAAAAAGCTGGTAAGCGTAAGAAACTAGCAAAAA
>CAUTXU010000075.1:0-6132 GCA_963542415.1 uncultured Streptococcus sp. | reverse complement strand
ATTAAAAGCTACTCATTTTTTAAGTAGCTTTTTTCTTATTCAAGTTTACATATTATACTCTTCGAAAATCTCTTCAAACCACGTCAACGTTGCCTTGCCGTATATATGTTACTGACTTCGTCAGTTCTATCTACAACCTCAAAGCAGTGCTTTGAGCAACCTGCGGCTAGCTTCCTAGTTTGCTCTTTGATTTTCATTGAGTATTAGTCGTCACATTCCCATTCCCTTGTAGAAAAGCAAAACTGCGAGTCCTACGAACAACACTAACGCTACCAGTCTCTGACTAGCACTATACATCCGTCTTTCTCCTCTAACTGGAAAGATAATTGCTAGAAATGCGCCACCAACTGCACCTCCAATATGGCCTGCTAGGCTGATTCCTGGAATCAAAACACTTCCAATAATATTAATCACAAAAAGTGTCAGATAAGACTGTCCTAGCTGTTGGATATAAGGATTACGCGTAGCATAGCGAAGAATGATAATCGCGGCAAATAGCCCATAGAGAGAAGTAGAAGCTCCTGCTGCTAAGGATTTGGGACTAAACTCAAAAACAAAGAGATTGCCCATCATTCCTGATAAGAGATAGAGAAAGAAAAACTGCTTAGAACCGAAAATCTCCTCTACCTGCCTTCCAAGATAATAAAGCGAAAGCATATTGACAATGAAATGCTCCCACCCAATATGGACAAAAATGGCAGAGAAGAGACGCCAAATCTGCTCAGGAAAGAGGCGAATGGCAGGCCCGTACATGGCTCCAAATCGAAATAGGGTATCTGCCCTATCAAAGTTTCCACCTGTAGTCACCAACATTAGTAGAAATACCAAGGCCGTCACTAAGAGGAAGAAACTCGTCACAGGGTAACGCCTATCAAAGATTTCCTTCATCAATCAGTACCTCCTGAACAGGAATATCATGATTTTCAGGGATAAAGTCCTGAATTTGACAAGGATAAACCGGACTCAAAGTATGACCAGTAAAATGTTTCAGATAGCGATCATAATAACCGCCACCGTATCCAATCCGATAACCTTCCGTCGTAAACACCAAACCAGGAACATGAATCAAATCAATTTGACAACTATCAATCACTGTCAACTCTCCCTCTGGTTCCAGTAAACCAAAGGAAGTTTTCACCAATTGCTGCGGATCATAGACCACAAAGTCCATGCGCCCCTTGGGATAGGTTTTAGGTATCAGAACCTTCTTGCCGTCCTTTAACGCCTGCTTGATTAGTTCCTCCGTTTGAAATTCATGAGGAAAAGAGAGATAGGTTGCGATGTTATGGGCTTCTTGATACAAGGGGTGATTCAAAAAGCGTTCTGTTAAAGCTCGATCCATAGCCTGTTTTTGTTCTTGAGATAAAGCCTTCATTTCTTGTAAGACTTGCTTCCTAAGTTCTGATTTCATATCTTTACTCTGATACTTTCTTTTTTAGGAAACTAGAAACCGCATCAACACCAACGGTTAGGGCTTCTTCCCTAGGACTCATCTGAGGATGATGAAGAGCGTAGGGGCTATCAATACCTAGCCAAAACATAACGCCATCAACCTTTGAAAGGAGATAACCAAAGTCCTCACCTGTCATAGCAGGCTCGATATCAATCAACTCAATTCCCTCTTTTTCTTCAAAGAAGTCCATCAGTTCACGCGCCAAGGCTGGATGGTTCTCAACAGGCAGGTAACCACCTTGTTTGAGTTCCACTTCGACTTCCATATCAAAGGCAGCTGCAACTCCTTCTGCAACTGTTTTGACCCGCTTTTGCACCAAGAGACTCATGTCCTGTGTCAAGGCCCGGATAGTCCCATGCAAAAAGGCTGTGTCTGTGATAACATTGTTGGTGGTTCCAGCTTGGAAAACTCCAAAAGTCACTACTGCTCCCTCAATCGGATTGACATTCCTACTGACCACAGACTGCACTTGAGTCACAAAATAGCTAGCAGCCACCAAGGCGTCATTTGCTTCATGTGGAAAGGCAGCGTGACCGCCTTTTCCTTTAAAACGAATCTTGACCTCACAAGTCCCTGCAAAGAGAGTGTGGGTATTAGTCGCAATCTGACCAACCTTCAAATCTGGTCGAACATGAAGACCATAAAATTGGTCTGGTAGCCAATCTCCAAAAGCCCCGTCCTCATACATGAGCATACCACCTGCTTCATTTTCTTCAGCAGGCTGAAACAGAAAGAGCAGATTGTTCTTGGGTTGCTGCTCAAGGACTCGCTCAAGACAGCCCAAGGCAATGGTCATGTGAAAATCATGACCACAAGCATGCATACGACCTTGGTGCTGAGAAGCGAAAGGTAGCCCTGTTTGTTCGACGATAGGCAGGCCATCAATATCTGTTCTCCAACCAATGGTCCGCTCTGGCTGACTTCCCTGCAAATAGACCAAAATTCCTGTCCGCCAAGTACGAACTTGGACAAAATCCTTGCCCGCAGTCAATTTCTCAATCACATCCAGCAGATAAGCCTGAGTCTTGAACTCCTCCAAGCCAATCTCCGGAATCTGGTGCAAATCTCGTCTAGTCTGAATCAAATCTAACATCTATCTGTCCTCCTATATAGCAGAAAGAGGCTGGAAAAGGGTTCCGCCTCTATTTTTCATTTACAATTACAAGGTACGAAGCGCATCTTCTAGCGCTGTTTTTTGTTGAGTTTGGGCATCAATTTCTTTGATAATGCGAGCTGGAACACCTGCTACTACCACGTTTTCTGGGACATCTTGAGTAACAATAGCTCCTGCTGCGACAACTGAACCACTACCGATTTGGACCCCTTCGATAACCACTGCATTGGCTCCGATAAGAACATTGTCTCCGACGCGGACTGGTTCAGCGCTAGCTGGCTCAATTACACCTGCAAGAACGGCACCTGCACCAACGTGGCTGTTTTTCCCAACGATAGCGCGGCCACCAAGGATAGCCCCCATGTCAATCATAGTTCCTGCGCCAATTTCAGCACCGATATTGATAACAGCTCCCATCATGATAACAGCATTATCACCAATTTCAACTTGGTCACGGATAATCGCACCTGGCTCGATACGAGCGTTGATAGCACGTTTATCTAGCAAAGGAACTGCAGAATTGCGAGCATCTTGCTCAACAACATAGTCTTGATTTTCTACCAAGCCATCAAGAAGCGGAGCCACATCTTTCCAGTCTCCGAATAGGACATTCCCTAGTTTGACAACAGAGCTTGGTACAGCGGTTGCAAGTTCCCCCTCAAAGGTTACTTTAACACTGGTTTTCTTTTCAGCATTGGCGATAAATTGGATAATTTCTTGTGCGTTCATTTTTGTAGCAGTCATAGGCGCCTCCTAGTTCATTTTAATGATACCTATTCTACCAAAAAAGGCCTCAAATTTGAAGCCTTTTTGTTTGTTTTTAGGTATGATTTTTAGGGATGTGAGATAAAACGTGCTGTCGGTAAAAGCAAGCCCCTACCGATACAACCTAAAAACACTCTTCACAACTATCTCCCCGTGTTTTATTGACTATTCTAGTATAGCACACTTTTAGAATTAAGAAAAGACTTTTTATTTACTTTCTTTCGCTTCTTCTATCGATAGGAAAATCATGGGTAAAATAATCAAGGCCATCGCTAGAAGAAGGGACCAATCCACTACCAAACCTAAAAACAAAACACTCAGCAGGGCAGAAGAGAGAGGTTCACTGGCACTGATAACAGAAACCACCAAGGGAGAAACCAAGGAAACAGCCTTCATGGAAATAAAAAAGGCAAAAGCTGTCCCGAAGAAAGCAATAATAAGGCAAATCAAGATACTCCAAATATCAAGAGTAAAGGAAAGATGATAAACTGGCGAGAGGACATTGCTAAATAAACCTGCCAAAATCATTCCCCACCCAACCGTCGGTACAAAACCGTATCGCTTCGCAAAAGGTTGGGGCAAGATAACATTAAACATAACACCCATTGCACTCAACAGACCTGTTATAAGGGCTAGTGGTGTCATAGATAACTGAGAGAGATCGCCCTTTGTCGCCATCAAGCCAACACCCAGCATGGCAACCAAAACATAGAAAATAGCGCTTTTTGACGCTCGTTTGTGATAAACTAAACGATTGTAAAAGAGGATAAAAACTGGACTAATAAACTGTAAAATAGTTGCTGTCGCAGCATTTGAGTATTCTACGCAGAGATAGAAAAAATACTGGACTGAGAAAATTCCCAAAATAGCATAGGCCAAAAAGGGCAGGTAATTTTTCTTATCTCGCCAGATATCTAGCACTTGCGATTTTAATTGCACTGCAGACCAAATGAGCACAAGACTCCCTGCCAGTGTCAAACGCATAGAGGTAATCCAGCCCGAAGACACCTGATAATGAGTAAAGAAATATTCTCCTAAAATTCCACAGATTCCCCAGATTAAGCCAGATAGAAGCGAATAAATGGTTCCTTTAACAATCTTTTTCTGATACTGATTCATACCTTTATTGTAACACGAAAGGGAAAAAGAAAAAAGTGGCAATCAATGCCACCTTCCTATCTTCTACTATTTGGTTGGGTAGATGATGAACTTGAGGTACTGCTAGAACTACTACTTGAACTTGGTGTAGCTGAGAAACTACCAATAATACTTGACCAAGCATTTTGATAATCTGCTTCACTTCCTCCAATAGCAAAATGATAGCTGGTCGTAGGAGCTCCCACCTTGTTAGCCCAATAGCTCGTTACAGTAGAACCTGAAAGATCCACCGTTTTTCCATTAACGGATACTTTGCCTGGCTTCTGCCCTGTAGATCTGAGGACCTGAGATTGAGTCACACTAGAATCAAGATTAAAGCGTTCATTGCCCCAAACACCAGGCTCAGCCTGTTGGATAGCATTGACCAAGTGAGCCATATATTTGGCATTTCGATAATGCCCAGCCCCCTTAGCCATTGGGCGGTTGTCATCATGACCTAGCCAACCACCTAGAGTCAATCTTGGTGTCGAAAGCATGAGCCACATGTTTTCATCTTCATTGGTCGTACCAGTCTTACCAATCCAGTCTGCACGAGCTAAGCTTGAATTGATAGAAGCCAAGTCCGTTTGGAAACTTGAAGTGATTCGAGATGAAATCACCTCACGAAGCAAACTCTGCATAATCGTTGCTGTTGCCTTCGAGTACACTTGAACTGGTTTGTCTTGGAATTCATAGATTACTCTACCATCAGATGATTCAATCTTAGAAATCACATGTTTCTGATGGTAGACACCGTTATTAGCAATTGTTTGATAACCATTGGTATGCTGGGCAACTGTGACTTCAATACCACCACCCATAGGCAGACTTTCGATACCATACTCTGGAATCTCGTAACCCATTTTCTCCATGTAACCCTTGACATCTACGCCCTTCTCACGAAGCATGCGATAGGTCCAATAGGCTGGGATATTCCATGAATAGTTCAAGGCTTCTCCCAAAGTCATCATACCTGTACCTGGACTGTTTACATACATGATAGGATTTCCATTAGAGAATTTTGTCGGATAATTGGACAAGATACTGGCGCTACCCATCAAGCCTTGGTCAATGGCAATACCGTAGGCCAGCAAAGGTTTGGTTGTAGATGCTGGTGAACGCTTGGTATCAAAAGCGTGATTGTTTTGGTTTATCTGGTAATTACGACCACCAACGAAACCTAGAACAGCCCCCGTTTTATTGTCCATCAAAACATTCCCTACCTCAGGCTGACCAGTCGAATCATCTACCAAACGACCGTAGTTAGCAACTGTATTTTGCATGGCATTATGGATTTTTTTATTAATCGTTGTCGTGATTTTGTAACCACCCTTACTTAGTTCCTGCTCCGCTCGCTCATGATAAGCCTTTTGAACCGCTTCCTTTTTCAACTCTTGGCTGGAGACATTGTCCTGTTGAACTAAATAATCATACATCCGATCTGTCGCTTCAGACATAGCCGTAAAGTAAAGGTAATCTCTTGAAACAGCATTAATAGTTCCCGATGGCAAGAAGTCTTGTTTTATATTATAATCCTTGTACTGGTCGTACTCTTCCTTAGTTAAAGCACCCGTACGATACATGTTATAGAGAACTCCCTTGGCCCGTTTCAAACCAAGTTCTAAGTCTTCATCACTCTTTAACTCTCCAGTATTTTCATAAG
>CAUTXU010000074.1:0-6424 GCA_963542415.1 uncultured Streptococcus sp. | reverse complement strand
TCGGAGTAGAGGCGAATGGAGCGCGTTCCATGAAGGCTGCCTTTGAAGCTGGTGGTCCAGTCAAACTCAAAGAAATTGACAAATTTGCGGATGGGATTGCTGTGCAAAAGGTAGGACAGTTGACCTATGAGGCAACTCGTCAACATGTTCAAACTTTGGTAGGTGTCGATGAGGGATTGATTTCTGAAACCTTGATTGACCTCTACTCTAAGCAAGGGATTGTCGCAGAACCTGCTGGAGCGGCGAGTATTGCCTCTTTAGAAGTTTTAGCTGAATATATCAAGGGGAAAACCATTTGTTGTATCATTTCTGGAGGAAATAATGATATCAACCGTATGCCAGAAATGGAAGAGCGTGCCTTGATTTATGATGGGATTAAGCATTACTTTGTGGTCAATTTTCCACAGCGTCCAGGGGCTTTGCGTGAGTTTGTAAATGATATCTTGGGGCCAAATGATGATATCACACGTTTTGAGTATATCAAACGAGCTAGCAAGGGGACAGGTCCAGTATTGATTGGGATTGCCTTGGCAGATAAGCATGATTATGCAGGATTGATTCGTCGAATGGAAGGTTTTGATCCAGCTTATATTAACTTAAATGGTAATGAAACGCTCTATAATATGCTTGTCTGAGGACTAATAAAAAAATATCATATTATTTGCACAACTGATGTATAGGTGCTATAATGAGGGTAAAGAAAGGGGGCGATTCCTATGAACTTAGGAAAACTATCCTACTATTTCTACTACAACTTATTATAGTACCTATTATTTTTGTTTCAGTTTATAATAATAAAAAAGAATTACTTGCTATATATAAGGCTACTATTTAGAATGCGATATTTTATATATAACTAATTTAAAAATTGTCTAAATATAATAGCAAATAGAGAAAATAATCAGTATTTATGAGACAGATTTGGTAATTTAATTGATAAAATTGATCTGATACTTGTAAAATGAGAGTAGTAGAAAAGTTTGTGACATTAGGAAGTCATATTCTAGATGCTGATTATGAAGTGGTGTTTGAAAAGAATATGTAAAATCTGATGAAATAATTCCATTGTACCAGTTGAAAAAGAAAATAAGCTTTAAAGCATGACAGGAAGGAATCTCGGATAAGGAGAAAGGAAAGAGATAGTTAAGAGGTAATCAGAGGAGAATATTATCTTTGGTAGCTTTAACCATTTTAAAGGAATGTATAGAATTACTTAAATAAGACTCCTGTCTATCCTATTGAGTAGCTGGTATGTAGTTTATATGAATATTCTTACATATTTGAAGTTTAATAATACAATTATTTTTTAGGTAGTTGCTAATGGTTTATAGTAAGTAAAAACCTATATATTATCGGCTTTAAAAAAGAAGTAAGAAAAATAAAAATCTTTTATTTTATTGAATATATGTTTTTTTATTGACAAAAGACATAAAAACGTATAGAATAATATATCGTAAAGAAGAAAATAGGAGAAGGACATGGCTAAGTCAAACTTTGAAAAAGTAGAATCAGTTGTTGGCTGGGTTCGTGATAAGAAAATCACAGGCTACCGTATCTCTAAAGAAACGAATGCGCGTGAAATGTCTATCATTGCTCTAGCGCAGGGTCGTGCAAAAGTAAAAAATATTTCATTTGAAACAGCTCTAGGTTTAATTGATTTCTATGAAAAAAATCATGAAAAATTTGAAGATTAATCTTTGGATAATGGCGGATTCTTGAATAGGGTCTGCCTTTTCATTTTGATACTCAATGAAAATCAAAGAGCAAACTAGGAAGCTAGCCGCAGGTTGCTCAAAACACTGTTTTGAGGTTGTAGATAAGACTGACGAAGTCAGTCACATATATACGGCAAGGCGAAGCTGACGTGGTTTGAAGAGATTTTCGAAGAGTATGGGGACAGCAAAAAGACTGCACGATCGATGCAGCCTTTTCTTTTTATTTGAGATAACGTTGAAGGAACTCTTTTGTTCGGTCTTCTTTAGGATTGGTGAAGAGGTCTTCTGGTTTACCTTCTTCAGCAATAACACCCTTATCCATAAAGATAACACGGTGAGAGACATCACGAGCGAATTCCATCTCGTGAGTCACTACAATCATAGTCAAGCCTTCTTGGGCCAGTTCCTGCATGATTTTAAGGACTTCTCCAACCATTTCTGGATCGAGAGCTGATGTTGGTTCATCAAAGAGAATAGCGTCTGGATTCATTGAAAGGGCACGAGCGATGGCCACACGTTGTTTTTGACCACCTGAGAGTTGTTTTGGTTTGGCTTGCCAGTAGCGTTCTCCCATGCCGACCTTTTCAAGGTTTTCTTTGGCAATCTTTTCAGCTTCTGTACGTTCGCGTTTAAGGACAGTTGTCTGAGCGACGATTGTGTTTTCAAGCACGTTGAGATTTTCAAAGAGGTTAAAGGATTGGAAAACCATTCCCAACTTTTCACGGTATTGCGTGAGGTCATAGCCTTTTTCGAGGACGTTTTGTCCATGATAAAGGATTTGTCCATCAGTTGGTGTTTCAAGTAGGTTAATGGAGCGTAGGAAGGTTGATTTCCCGCTTCCAGAGCTTCCGATGATAGAGATGACCTCTCCCTTGTGGACAGTGAGAGAAATGTCTTTTAGCACTTCGTTTTGTCCATAGGATTTTTTGAGGTGTTTAATTTCAAGGATTGCTTGTGTCATTATTTCAAATCCTCCGTTTGCATTTGGTTAGCACCTGTAGTATAGGTATCCATGTCCATGCGGCGTTCGATGAAGCGTAGGATACGTGTTACGGTGAAGGTGAGGACAAAGTAAATCACGGCGATGATTGTAAATGTCTGGAAGTATTGATAAGTTTGAGTTGCCACGGTATTTCCTGAGAAATAAAGTTCGACAACAGAGATAACGTTCAATACAGATGTATCTTTGATATTGATGACAAATTCATTACCAGTTGCTGGTAGGATGTTACGGACTACCTGAGGTAGGACAATCTTACGCATGGTTTGGTTATGAGTCATACCAAGAGCAGTAGCGGCTTCAAATTGTCCCTTGTCAACTGCTAGGATACCACCACGGACGATTTCAGTCATGTAGGCACCAGTGTTGATTGAAACGATGAAGATAGCAGCCAGTGTACGGTCAAGGTTGATACCGAAAGCTTGGGCAGTTCCATAGTAGATAACCATCGATTGAACGATCATAGGTGTACCACGGAAAATTTCGATATAGACATTGAGAATCCAGCCGACTAGTTTTTGTAGACCATAAATGGCTTTATTCTCAGAGAGAGGAGCAGTACGGAAAACACCAATGGCAAGACCGATAATGAGACCTATGATGGTTCCGACGATAGAGATTAAAAGAGTGATACCAGCACCACGCAAGAGTTGTTGCCAGTTTTCAGAAAGAATTTTAGCGACTTGGCTAAAGAAACTACTGCTAGTCTCTTCAGTTGTTGTAGCTTCGGCAGGTTGTTCCTTGATCATACGATCCATCAAGGCAACTTGGTCGTCTTTTGAAATGGTTTCAATGCTGGCATTGATTTGGCTAATACGATTGTCATCTTTACGAAGTCCAATGGCAATAGCTGTATCTTCTTCTCCAGTTTTGAAACCTGGCTCTACTTGAACCATCTTAAACTTAGAGTTAGCAGCTTCGGCAGTCAGTGCTTCAGGGAGTTCAGAAACATAGGCATCAATGACACCAGCCTCAAGTGCTTGGCGCATTTGAGCGAAGTCTCCCATGGCAGTTTCTTTTTTAGCGCCTGGGATTTGACTAATCAAGTTATAAAGGTAAACACCTTGTTGGGAAGTGATTTTCGCACCATTAAAGTCATCCAAAGATTTGGCATTTGCGTAGGCAGAATCTTTTTTGACAAGTAGGACAGGTTCGCTAGTGTAGTAACTGCTTGAAAAGGCAATTTCTTGTTTGCGCTCGGCAGTAGGACTCATACCTGCGATAATCATGTCAATCTTACCAGAAGTAAGGGCAGGGACTAGACCTTCCCACTTGGTTTTAACAACCAAAGGCTCTTTGCCTAAGTCCTTAGCAATTTTCTTGGCAATCTGGATATCGTATCCATTGGCATACTGATTGGTTCCATCGATTTTGACAGCTCCATTGCTGTCATCATCCTGGGTCCAGTTAAAGGGGGCATAGGCTGCTTCCATTCCGATGCGTAAATATTCATCGGCTTGAGCAACATTGACAAATCCTAGCATAAGCAAGAGACTTGTGAAAATAGATAAGTATATTTTTCTCATGATTTCTCCTATTTCTAATCTATTAAAAAATAACTGTCTCCTATTTTATCGAAAAAAACTCTATTTTTCAATATAGGTAAGCCCTTACTTGAGAAAAAATGATATAATGATAGCAAAGATAAAAAGGGGGCTTAGTTGATGAAAAAAACTTTTTTCTTACTAGTGTTAGGCTTGTTTTGCCTTCTGCCACTCTCTGTTTTTGCCATTGATTTCAAGATAAACTCTTATCAAGGGGATTTGTATATTCATGCAGACAATACGGCAGAATTTAGACAGAAGATAGTTTACCAGTTTGAGGAGGACTTTAAGGGCCAAATCGTGGGACTTGGACGTGCTGGCAAGATGCCTAGTGGGTTTGACATTGACCCTCACCCAAAGGTTCAGGCATCGAAAAATGGTGCTGAACTGACAGATGTTGCTAGCGAAGTGACAGAAGGAACAGATGGTTATACTGTCAAAGTCTATAATCCAGGTCAGGAAGGCGACACAGTTGAAGTTGACCTTGTCTGGAATTTAAAGAACTTGCTTTTCCTATATGATGATATCGCGGAATTAAATTGGCAACCTCTGACAGATAGTTCAGGGGCTATTGGCAAGTTTGAATTTAATGTAAGGGGAGACAAGGGGGCTGAAAAACTCTACTTCCATACAGGGAAGCTTTTTAAAGAGGGAACGGTTGAAAAGAGTAACCTTGATTATACTATTCGTTTAGACAATCTTCCGCCTAAGCGTGGAGTTGAATTGCATGCCTACTGGCCTCGAACTGATTTTGCTAGCGCTAGGGATCAGGGCTTGAAAGGGAATCGTTTAGAAGAGTTTAATAAGATAGAAGACTCGATTGTTAAAGAAAAAGAGCAAAGTAAACAACTCGTTACTTGGGTCTTCCCTTCCATACTTTCTATCTCCTTGTTATTGAGTGTCTGCTTCTATTTTATTTATAGAAGAAAGACCACTATTTCAGTCAAATATGCTAAAAATCATCGTCTCTATGAACCGCCAATGGAATTAGAGCCTATGGTTTTATCAGAAGCTGTCTACTCGACCTCCTTGGAGGAAGTGAGTCCTCTAACCAAAGGAGCAGGAAAATTCACCTTTGACCAACTTATTCAAGCTACCTTGTTAGATGTGATTGACCGTGGGAATGTCTCTATCATTTCAGAAGGAGATGCAGTTAGTTTGAGGCTAGTAAAAGAAGATGGTTTGTCAAGTTTTGAGAAAGACTGTCTAAATCTGGCCTTTTCAGGCAAAAAAGAAGAAACTCTTTCCAATTTGTTTGCGGATTACAAGGTATCTGATAGTCTTTATCGTGGGGCAAAAGTCTCTGATGAAAAACGGATTCAAGCAAAGGGGCGTCAGCTCAAATCTTCTTTTGAAGAAGTATTGAAAGAGATGCAAGAAGGAGTGAGAAATCGAGTTTCCTTCTGGGGGCTTCCAGATTATTATCGTCCTTTAACTGGTGGGGAAAAGGCTTTGCAAGTGGGGATGGGACTCTCTACTGTCCTGCCTCTATTTATTGGATTTGGTTTGTTCTTGTACAGTTTAGATGTTCATGGCTATCTTTACCTCCCCTTGGCGATACTTGGTTTTCTAGGTTTAGTTTTAGCTGTTTTCTACTATTGGAAGCTTCGGCTAGATAATCGTGATGGTGTCTTAAATGAAGCAGGGGCAGAAGTCTACTATCTCTGGACCAGTTTTGAAAATATGTTGCGTGAGATTGCACGATTGGATCAGGCTGAACTGGAAAGTATTGTGGTCTGGAATCGCCTCTTGGTCTATGCGACCTTATTTGGCTATGCGGACAAGGTCAGTCATCTGATGAAGGTTCATCACATCCAGGTAGAAAATCCAGATATCAATTTATATGTAGCTTATGGTTGGCACAGTATGTTTTATCATTCAAGCGCGCAAATGAGCCATTATGCCAGCGTCGCAAATACAGCAAGTACCTACTCGGTATCTTCTGGCAGCGGAAGTTCTGGCGGTGGCTTCTCTGGAGGCGGAGGCGGTGGCAGTATCGGAGCCTTTTAAAGAGAACTGCCATAGACTGAAAAAGTATGCTATAATGGAAGATAGAAAAAAGGAGTAATCTATGTATCTTATTGAAATTTTAAAATCTATCTTCTTCGGGATTGTTGAAGGAATTACGGAATGGTTGCCGATTTCCAGTACAGGTCACTTGATTT
>CAUTXU010000073.1:0-6581 GCA_963542415.1 uncultured Streptococcus sp. | reverse complement strand
TTGCTGACGGTTCATGGATTGCAGTTCGCCCTTCAGGTACAGAACCAAAAATCAAGTTCTACATTGCAGTTGTAGGTGAAACCAACGAAGAATCACAAGCTAAGATTGCTAACATCGAAGCAGAAATCAATGCTTTTGTAAAATAAGGCCCTATAAAAGATGAGACTAACCAATCTCATCTTTTTTTCGTATCAAATCTAAGCAATTTTAGAAACTTTATGGCATACTAGACTTATCAATGAAAGCGAGGTAATCTCATGGAACAATTTTTAGATAATATCAAAGACCTTGAAGTCACTACAGTTGCGCGTGCGCAAGAAGCTCTTGATAAAAAAGAAACTGCAACCTTCTTTATCGGTCGCAAAACTTGCCCTTACTGCCGTAAATTTGCTGGTACCTTGTCAGGTGTCGTAGCTGAAACCAATGCACACATCTACTTCATCAATAGTGAAGAACCAAGCCAACTCAATGAGTTACAAGAATTCCGCTCACGCTACGAAATCCCAACTGTACCAGGCTTTGTCCACATTTCAGATGGACAAATCAATGTCCGTTGCGACTCTTCAATGTCAGCACAAGAAATCAAAGAATTTGCAGGATTGTAAAAGATATAAAAAGAAGGCACTCGCCTTCTTTTTTATATGTCTGTCAATGGTGTTGCGGTATCTGGTGATGTATCATAAACCTTAAAGTCTACTCCGACTCCCAGATCAGCTTGTGCTAGCTGATTGACCATGGTCATGTGAGCCAGCTCCTTGATATTGTTCTCCTTGGACAAATGTCCAAGGTAGATCTTCTTAGTGCGATTTCCTAGCGTCCGAATCATGGCTTCAGCACCGTCTTCGTTAGAAAGGTGACCAAGATCCGATAGGATTCGTTGTTTGAGTCGCCAAGCGTAAGAACCTGCTCGCAAAATCTCTACATCATGGTTGGACTCGATAAGATAGCCATCTGCATTCTCGACAATTCCTGCCATACGGTCACTAACATAACCTGTATCAGTCAGTATGACAAAACTCTTATCATCCTTCATAAAGCGATAGAACTGCGGTGCGACCGCATCATGGCTAACACCAAAACTCTCGATGTCAATATCTCCAAAAGTTTTGGTTTTGCCCATTTCAAAGATATGCTTTTGTGAAGAATCCACCTTGCCGAGATACTTGCTATTTTCCATAGCCTGCCAGGTCTTTTCATTGGCATACAAATCCATACCATACTTGCGAGCCAAAACACCCACTCCATGAATATGGTCAGAATGCTCATGCGTAATCAAGATGGCATCCAAGTCTTCTGGCTTGCGATTAATTTCAGCAAGTAGGCTGGTGATTTTCTTGCCCGACAAGCCGGCATCTACTAAAAGCTTCTTTTTTGGGGTTTCCAGATAAAAGGAATTTCCACTGGAACCCGACGCTAAAATACTGTATTTAAAGCCTGTGTCACTCATTCTAGTCTTCTACTTCATCCTCCCATACTTCTTCTTTCACTGCATCCTTATCATAAGGGAGCACAATGGTAAAGGTCGATCCCTTACCGTATTCACTCTTGGCCCAAATAAAGCCCTTATGTTGTTTGATAATTTCTTTGGCAATAGACAGTCCCAGACCTGTTCCACCCTGGGCACGACTTCTAGCACGATCCACACGATAGAAACGGTCAAAGATTCGAGGCAAATCTTGTTTAGGAATACCCAATCCTTGGTCTGAGATGGATAAAATCATCTGATCATCAGTCGTCTTCATGGTCACTGTGATTTTCCCACCATCTGGCGAATACTTGATGGCATTATTGAGAATATTATCAATCACCTGTGTCATCTTATCTGTATCTATCTCTATCCATACTGAAGTAATTGGGTAATCTCTCACCAGTTCGTATTTCTTCTCTTCGTCCTGCCCTCTTATCTGATCAAAACGGTTGAGAATAAAGGTTATAAAGGCAGTAAAATTAATCAATTCCACATCCAGGTGGCTGGTTGCATTATCAATTCGTGAAAGATGAAGAAGGTCTGTCACCATCCGCATCATACGGTTAGTTTCGTCTAGAGACACCTTGATAAAATCTGGTGCAACAGGTTCCGACAAGGCTCCCTCATCCAAAGCTTCAAGATAGGATTTCACACTAGTCAGAGGAGTCCGTAACTCATGACTAACGTTGGAAACAAAGAGTCTTCGTTCGCGCTCTTCCTTCTCCTGCTCCGTTGTATCATGCAGAACTGCAACCAAACCAGAAATAAAGCCAGACTCACGACGAACCAAGGCAAAACGAACACGAAGGCTCAGATACTCACCATTGGCATCCTGAGAATCAATCATAAGCTCAGGAACTTGGGTAATCAAATCACGAAGTTCATACTCATCTTCAATCTTAAGCAATTCTAGAATACTTTTATTAAGAACCTCTTCCTTCTGAACGCCTAGCTGTTTCTTAGCCATGTCATTAATCATAGTAATCTTACCACGACGATTGGTCGCAAGGACTCCGTCTGTCATGTAAGAGAGAATGCTGTGTAATCGTTTACTCTCTTGTTCCAGATTTTCTTGGGTCAAGCGAATTACTTCTGATAAATCATTGAGATTATTGGTAATATTAGTGATTTCAGAGCTTCCCTGCATATCCAATACCTGAGAATAATCTCCTGCAATCAGGTCTTTCACCTTTTGATTGATTTGCTTCAATCGAATATTATCCCGACGATTTTCTAGTAAGAGCAAGGTCACCACTAAAATAAAGCCAAGTAAAATGAGGATAAAGATAAAATCACTGGTTAAAACTGTGTCTTTAATTAGTTTAATCATTATTTCTCATATAATAACCAACACCGCGACGTGTTAGGATATACTCTGGACGACTTGGTGTATCTTCAATCTTCTCACGCAAACGTCTGATAGTTACGTCAACAGTCCGAACATCTCCGAAATAATCATAACCCCAGACCGTTTCAAGCAAGTGTTCACGTGTAATGACTTGACCGATATGAGAAGCCAAGTGGTACAAGAGCTCAAATTCACGGTGGGTTAAGTCTAGTTCTTCACCGTATTTCTTAGCAACATAGGCATCTGGCACAATCTCCAAGTCCCCAATTTGCAAGGGTTGGGTTTTCTTTTCATCTGATTCTTGATTATCTACAGAAGCCAAGTCCGTGCGACGAAGAAGAGCTTTAACACGCGCCTGCAACTCACGATTTGAGAAGGGTTTTGTCACATAGTCATCCGCTCCAAGCTCTAAACCGATAACCTTATCAAACTCACTGTCTTTAGCCGACAGCATGATAATAGGCACACTACTGGTCTTGCGAATAGTCTTAGCAACTTCTAAGCCATCAATTTCGGGAAGCATCAAATCCAGAATAATAATATCTGGTTGCTCTGCTTCATATTGCTCTAGTGCTTCACGACCATTAAAAGCAGTTACAACCTCGTAACCTTCCTTGGTCATATTAAACTTGATAATATCCGAGATTGGTTTTTCATCATCTACAATTAATATTTTTTTCATTTGTTCACCTTTTTCTCTACTATTATACCAAAAAAATAACAAGAAGACATAATAGCTAGTCTTGGCTACTGTCTAATACTCTTCGAAAATCAAATTCAAACCGCGTCAACGTCGCCTTGCCGTACTCAAGTACAGCCTGCGGCTAGTTTCCTAGTTTGCTCTTTGATTTTCATTGAGTCTAAGTTGGCTTGTGCATAAGCCTGCCAGATTTTTTGTTGGGGTTTGGCAAGTGGAACATCCTTGAACTCTTCTGGTGAAAGCCAGCGAACTTCCCTATCTGAAAAATCATGGAAGTCAGTCACCTGACCTGCTACAATTTGAACATGCCACTTGCGATGGCTAAAGACATGCTTGACAGTCTCAAAACAAACATCAAGCCAATCAACATCTAGGTCATAGTCCTGCTGGAAACTCTCTTCTGGACTTGGGCCAAAGTTCACATTTACTTCTGCAACCTGATGAAAGAGGTCAAACTGCTCTTCTTGCGAAAAGTTATCCACTTCTATCAAGGGAAAATGCCAAAACCCTGCCAAGAGCTTTTCGCTTTCATTTTTTTCAAGTAAAAATTGTCCCTGAGTATTTTTCACAACCAAGGCTTTAAGATAAATTGGGACAGGCTTTTTCTTTGGAGCCTTAATTGGATAACGGTCCATGGTTCCATTCAGATATGCCGCACTAAAGTCCTTAACTGGGCTTTCTTCTGGTCTGGGATTTACAGGAGCCTCAATATCTGAACCTAAGTCCATCAAGGCTTGATTAAAGTCACCTGGCCGTTCTGGATCAATCAAGATTTCCATCATTGCCTGAAAAATCTTACGATTACTTGGAATACCAATATCATGATTGACTTCAAACAAACGCGCCAGCACCCGCATGACATTGCCGTCTACAGCTGGCTCAGGCAAGTTAAAAGCAATACTAGAAATGGCTCCTGCAGTGTAAGGACCAATTCCTTTTAAACTGGAAATTCCTTCATAGGTGTTTGGAAATTGGCCACCAAAGTCAGTCATAATCTGCTGGGCCGCAGCCTGCATATTGCGTACTCGAGAATAATATCCCAAACCTTCCCAAGCCTTCAACAAACGCTCTTCAGGGGCAGTTGCCAAACTTTCCACTGTTGGAAACCAGTCCAAGAATCGTTCGTAATAAGGAATAACCGTATCCACCCTAGTCTGCTGGAGCATAATTTCAGAGACCCAGATATGATAAGGATTTTTACTTCTACGCCACGGTAAATCTCTTTTGTTTTCATCATACCAGGCAAGAAGTTTCTCACGGAAAGAACTAATCTTCTCCTCTGGCCACATGACGATACCGTATTCTTTCAAATCTAACATATCTCTAGTATAACACAGAAGATTCTAACTGTCCTTTTCCTAGTATTAATACTCTTCGAAAATCTCTTCAAACCACGTCAGCTTCCATCTGCAACCTCAAAACAGTGTTTTGAGCTGACTTCGTCAGTTCTATCTACAACCTCAAAGCAGTGCTTTGAGCAACCTGCGGCTAGTTTCCTAGTTTGCTCTTTGATTTTCATTGAGTATAAAAAGCCTCTTCCCAAGGGAAAGAGGACTAAATCTTATTGATGAACTGCTTGAGCTGCTGTGATAAGGGTCAACTTGTAAACATCATCAGCATTACATCCACGAGAAAGGTCGTTAACTGGCTTGTTCAAACCTTGCAAAACAGGTCCAACAGCCGCAAAACCACCAAGACGTTCTGCCATCTTGTAGCCGATATTTCCTGCCTCGATACCTGGGAAGATGAAGACATTTGCTTGACCAGCTACTGTACTTCCAGGAGCTTTCAGAGCTGCAGTTTCAGGAACAAAGGCTGCATCAAATTGCAACTCACCATCGATTTCAAGGTCAGGGCGCAAGTCGTGAGCAATTTTAGTTGCTTCAACAACCTTATCAACGCTTTCTCCAAATCCTGAACCTTTAGTAGAATAGCTTAGCATAGCAATTTTAGGCTCGATGCCAAACATCTTAGCTGTAATTGCTGAGTTGATCGCAATTTCAGCCAAGGCTTCTGCATCTGGATTGATGTTAATGGCACAGTCTCCAAATAGGTAACGTTCCGTACCACGAACCATGAGGAAGGCACCTGAAGTACGAGTTACATTTGGACGAGTTTTGATGATTTGAAGAGCTGGACGAACTGTTGAAGCTGTTGAGTGAATCGCTCCTGACACCATTCCATCAACCAAGCCCAAGTATACCAACATAACACCAAAATAGTTGACATCTTCAACCAAAACCTTGCGTGCATCTTCTTCAGACATTTTGCCCTTGCGACGCTCCACCAAGGCAGCAACCATTTCTTCAAATTGAGGATAATGTTGAGGGTCAATGACTTCATAACCATCCATGATACCTTCGATTTCAAGATAAATTTTAATTTTTTCAGGATTTCCAAGCAAAACAGGAATCACTTCTGTTTCTTTTACCAGGCGTTTAGTCGCTTGAAGAATACGAGGTTCTTCCCCTTCAGGGAGAACGATACGAGCATTTTTACCAACTAGGTTGGCTTTTAGACTTTCAAAAACTTCCATGAGTTTTCTCCTTTAAAAATAATAATTATACTCTGAATCAGTTTTTATAGAGTATTAGTTGATAACTGGGTAATAAGGTTACTGAAATCATCCGGCAAGGGACTTTCTAACTGCAAGTCTTGCTCTAAAAATGGATGATAAAAAGATAGGTAATGGCAATGCAGAGCCTGACGTTGGATGCCGTCGTCCAGACTACCACCGTACAAATCATCTCCCAACAAAGGAAAACCAATATGAGAAAAATGGACTCGGATTTGGTGAGTACGTCCAGTATGCAGACGAATGTCTACCAAGTGGATATTTCCATAAGAAGCTACAATCTTGTAAGAAGTATGGGCATACTTTCCACCTTTAGCCACCCGTCTGGTGATAATAGAGTCTTCATCACGCGCAATCGGAGCAATAATTTCCCCCTCTGACTCTAAGCATCCATCACCTTTAACCAAAGCAAAATAGCGTTTTTCAATAGACTTTTTCTGCAACTGCTTGTCTAATCGTGCATGGGCATAGCCGTGCTTGGCAAAGAGCA
>CAUTXU010000072.1:0-6897 GCA_963542415.1 uncultured Streptococcus sp. | reverse complement strand
TTAAGCCACCAGAAATGACTCCACCTAGGATAGGGATCACTTTCCCCATCCCTTTGGCTAGGCCTCCTTTTGTCAGATTGACACCAAAAATTTTCAAAATTTTCTCTAAAATAGGATACCAAAGGGTCTTTGTCAAGGCTTTCTTGTTTACTACTTTCATGACTTGCTTGGCTACTGTCACACCGCCTGATCGAAGCAGGGCACCTGCGCCATTTACTCCTAGCATCACACCGAGATACAGTAGAAGTGTGTTTTTAGCTTCCTCGCTTAACTCATTGCGCGATGCCCAAAGATCATCAAATCCGTAAATATACCCTAGTTCCTGAGCTAGTTTTAATGAGAATGCATAAAACTGGGCTACGTCTGTCGGGATAGTGATCGCCATGATAATACCTCCAGGTAGACCAGCCAAAACCGAAGTTCCACTGGCTAACAGGACATTATCCTTAATACAGGCCTTGGCCACTCTATCCAAGCTTTCCTGGGGTAATAAAGCCGTCGGTCCTTGTTCAATCAAAGTTGGAATATCCTTACGGTCTAATTCCTTTGAAAACTTTTCTACTAAAAATTTCTCTCGATCAACTTTGACTACGGGTAATTTCACCACTTGTTGCAGTACTTGCATAGCTATATCTTGTTTAGCCATATATCTCTCCGTTTTTCATTTATATCAAGCTTTATCATATCATACTATTTGAAATATACAAATTTTTTAAACCGATTTTTATCAGATAGATACATTATCAGATAGCAATTATCATACTCTGGCAACAAAAAAGAGGGTATCCCCTCCTTCTTAGTTCTTATCCAGATTGCGTAGCATCTCGTCAATCTTGTTTCCATATTCGATGGACTCGTCTTTGACGAAGGTTAAATCTGGTAAATTTCGCTTCTTTTAATCAATAACAATACTTGATTTTTATCATTATAAATCCATAATTTCTTTTTTCTTTAGATCAAACTCTTCCTGAGACAATATACCTGCATCTAAAAGTGATTTAAGTTTGGTTAGGGCTTCAATTTGTTCATCTAAAGAAAGAGTTGGTTTGGTCACCTTTTCATCTAGACCTTGTACCATATTCATGCCAAAAATCATTCCTGCACCATCTCCTAAACCATGTTGTTCTATTCCTGATGCAATCTTTTGTTGTGCTGCAATATTAGATGATTTTTGCGAAATTTCCTCATATGCTTTTAAATTCATCTTATTTGATGAAAATTGTTTAACAAGTTCCTTGGATTCAGGCGAAAATTCAATATTTGCAACAGCTACTTTAACAATCTCAAAACCAAAGCGTTCCTTCCAAGTACCTGCATATTGTTTATTACTTAATACTTGATCTGCAAGAACTCCAGTTTGTGAAGGCAATTGTGAAATGCGATAGCTTGTTGATAAAGCATTTAAAGCCATTGTAAAGGATTGAAGAAATTCTGTTACTATTTGAGCTCTAGCCTGAGCACTATCAAAGGAATAATAGGTTACATTTGCTGGTAGAAAATTTTTAACAAACTGGGTAGCATCCGTAATTCTAATAGAAAAAGTTCCAAAAGCACGCACTTCTAAATCTGCACCATAAAACAAATCATTGTACATAACTGGTCCACGAGTACCAAACCTAATGTCACGAATTTCTCTCAAGTTGACAAAACAAATCTGTTTTTGTTGATCACTTTGTCCACCGAATCCAACACGATTCACGACATTATCAAACAATGATTTTTTAAAACCATCTCCATTAAAAATACTACTCTCACCATTTTGATATTCGTAACCACCCGGTTCTGTGATGATATCTTCTATCCCAGACTGACTAAAAATAAAAGCAGCTGTATTTTCAGGAACAAAGATTTTTGAACCATTTGAAATGATACCTAGGGACCCTTTGTTATTGACTCCTCTACCATTATTACTTTCTTGAAGAATACCTGGGCAAACAGCTGTGTGTTCGTCAAAGGCTTGAACTGTGATAATTTCTTTCCACTGGTCTGCAAAAGTTCCATTAATGGAATCCGTTACTGCTTTAATTATACCCATCTTTCATCTCCTACAAACTCTGTTCCATGTCACAAAAGCCACATTTCACTACCTGTTTTGTCGTTCCCGATAAAGGAGCTCCACAAAAAGTACACTTGGTAGATAATTTTTCTGGTTCTGAGTCTTTAAAACCTAAGCCTGTTTTGAAAGCATCAAATGTATCTTTAATTGTTTCTGCTAAAACATCTGCTCCAAACAAACTGCTATCACCCAATGTTTCAAAATCATTCGTATCACCAGAAATCAATTTAATAATATTAGTTGCCCACTTATCAGTATCTTTAGTATTAGAGAATGAGAAAATAGCTTGACCACTATTATAGTAAATTTCTAAGCGTTTAGAACCATTATTTTTAGTTACAGAAACTTGTGGTTTACCTTCAAATATTTTTATTTGATTAATAGGTATGATGATTTGTCCTTTTCTTCCCCCAAATATACCTTTTTTTATGTGTATTAGATGTAAGTTTGTTAAAATTAGATCATCCGTATACAGACCATTTTTCCCAAAACTAACATCATCACTATTCATAATCATATATTCATGAGGTAATAATTGATAGTCCATCTTTAGCCCCACTCTTCCTACTATAGACTAGCTTTCCACTGTTCTACTTGTTGATGTAGATTATCACGATAATCTTTTAGAAATTGAATAATTTCCTCTTTTCCTTGAATTGGCGCTTTCTTTAATGGACCATATTGTTTTTTCTGTTCTTCTATTTCTTTTTTCGTGCTATCTTTTAATTCTTGGATAGAAGCACTATCTTCTAAAGCAGTACCTTTAAAGGCTTGGTCAGCTTCTGTGTAATAATTATCAACGATTTTCTGAAACATCGTTAAATAATCTTCATAGGTTTTAATAGATTCAATTGTTGTATCACTAACATCTTGAGGATTAAAATCATTTGAACTAAATTTCTCTTTGGCTTTAGAAAAGATACCCTTTTTCTCAGAACTGCTGGTTGACACATCCGCTTGTTCTGTGCTAGACGAAGTATCTGCATTTTTAGACATAGAGCTACAAGCTGCTAGAGTAGACATTGAAATGAAAATTAGGCCTAGATAGCAAAACTTTTTCATATTTTTCATTAATATAATCTCCTTTTAAATATAATTATTATATTTTATAATATCATATTTTATAATAAAACAAAAGAGTTTTAAGAAATATTTTAATCTTTCAAAGTTTACTTTTCTAATAACTACATATCAGCAGCTTGTATATTATATAGAACCAAAAAAGAGGGTTCCCCCTCTTTCTTAGTTCTTATCCAGATTGCGTAGCATCTCGTCAATCTTGTTTCCATATTCGATGGATTCGTCTTTGACGAAGGTCAAATCTGGGATTTTGTACAATTTCAAATTGCGACCAAGTTCACGTTTGATGGTACCAGTTGCTTTTTCAAGCCCGATTTGAGCTTTTTGATTATCCGAAGCAAGGTTACTCAAAATGGTGTAGTAAACCTTGGCAACAGACAAATCCCCCAGCATCTGAACATCTGTAATGGTCACACCTTGGACACGCGGATCACGGACCTTCTTTTGCAAAATCTCATTGACTTCACGCTTGATTTCCATGCCCACACGATCCGTACGGAAATGATTTGCCATGATATTCCTTTCTCTACTTTGAACCAAAAGCTAGGCCAGCAGACCTAGCTATTTCTGTTAGATAGAGGAACTAGAGCCATTTGAATCTAGGAAACAAGCCTTAGATAGAACTAAGGGTTCATCAAGGCGCTGTTGACGACGAGTCAAATCGGCTATCGTTTCTCTATTAACGTTTAATTTCTTCCATGACATAGGCCTCAATCACATCATCAGTCTTGATATCATTGTAGCCATCAATCATCAATCCACCTTCACGACCGTTTGTAACTTCTTTGACGTCGTCTTTGTAGTGTTTCAAGCTTGCAAGTTCACCATCGTAAATAACGACACCGTCACGGATAACACGGACTTTAGAATCACGGGTAACCTTACCGTTGATAACCATGAATCCACCGATAGTTCCGATTTTAGATACCTTAAAGGTTTCACGGATAACTGCTTCACCGATAACTTTTTCTTCGAATTCTGGGTCAAGCATCCCTTTCATGGCTTCTTCCATCTCTTCGATAACCTTGTAAATAATGCTGTGGAGACGGATTTCTACATCGTCAGCTTCGGCTTGTTGGCGCGCTTGTGGTGTAGGGCGTACGTTGAAACCAACGATAAAGGCATTTGAAGCTTCCGCAAGGGTCACGTCTGATTCGTTGATAGCACCGACTGCCGAGTGGACAATAGTAACTTTGACACCTTCTACATCGATCTTTTGAAGGGAGGCAGAAAGGGCTTCAACTGAACCTTGTACGTCGGCCTTGATGATGACGTTAACAGACTTAAGTTCACCAGCTTTAAGCGTATCAAAGAGGTTTTCAAGGCTAACACGTTGGGTAGCTTGGCGTTGTTTCATGAGGGCACGTTTTGCACGTTCTTCACCGGCCGCACGCGCAGATTTTTCATCTTCGTAAACGGCAAAGTGGTCACCCGCCATTGGCGCTTCGTTCAAACCTGTGATAGAAACTGGTGTTGATGGACCTGCAACCTTAACACGACGACCAAGGTCATTGGTCATGGCACGGACACGACCGAAGGTATTTCCGACAACGATTGGGTCTTGGACATTCAAGGTACCTTGTTGCACAAGAAGGGTTGCGACCGCACCTTTTCCTTTATCCAAGCGCGCTTCGATAACCGTACCGATCGCACGCACTGTTGGGTCTGCTTTGAGTTCTTGGATTTCAGCCACAAGAAGGACTGTTTCCAACAATTCTTCGATATTTTGGTTGAATTTAGCTGAGATTTCAACAAATTCAGAATCTCCACCCCAAGCTGTTGACATAACACCATGCTCTGCCAATTCACCGATAACGCGTTCTGGGTTGGCACCTGGTTTATCAATCTTGTTGATAGCCACGATAATTGGAACGTTGGCCGCTTTTGAGTGGTTGATGGCTTCGATAGTCTGAGGCATAACCCCGTCGTCGGCCGCTACGACCAAGATGGTAATATCGGTAACAGATGCACCACGCGCACGCATCGATGTAAAGGCCGCGTGTCCTGGTGTATCAAGGAAGGTAATCTTCTTGCCATTTTCAACGATTTGGTAGGCACCGATATGCTGAGTGATACCACCTGCTTCACCTGTCGCAACACGAGAGTTACGAAGGGTATCTAGGAGGGTTGTTTTACCATGGTCAACGTGTCCCATGATAGTTACAACTGGTGGACGCTCAACCAATTCATCTTCATTGAGATAACCATCTTCGACAAAGAAACGTTCGATATCGGCATTATCCACTTCAACCTTTTGTTTGGCTTCGATACCGTAATCCACCATGAGGAGTTCGATTGTTTCCCCATCCAAGGATTGGTTTTGTGTGGCCATGACACCCATCATAAAGAGTTTCTTAACGATTTCAGCTGGTTCACGTTTGATACGTTTTGCGATTTCCGCAACAGTCATACCATCTGTATACTCAAATTCTGTTGGCAATTCATGGAACTTACGCTCTGTAACAGGTTTTGGAGTCTGGTTACGGTTGTTTTGCTTGTTCCCTTTTTTATTTTTCTTGTTGTTATTCCAGTTACTATTTCTTTGATTTCTCACTTGATTCTGACTACTTCGATTCTTTTGTTGTTTTCTAGGACCATCTTCTTCGTGATCATAATCGTCACGTTCTTTGTCTGGTCGAGCTTGTTTTTTACGACGTGTATCCACTGGCGCTTCTTTCGCTACAGGAGCTACTGTTACTGCTGGCTGCGTTTGTTCAGCTAGCTTAGCAGCTTCTTCAAAGATTTCCTCTGGCTCCTTGCGTTTGTTAGCTTGAGCCAAGGCTTCTTTGGCAGCTTGCGATTGTTTGAAGCGCTCCTCGCTTGAGCGTGCGTATTCTGCATTTTGCTCTGCTTTTAGGGCTGCTGCACGGGCTTTAAAGTCAACACGTGGTCCAGCTTGTTTTGGCTGGAAGTCTTGTTGCTGACGGCGATCATTGCCACGATTCCCTTGACCTTGTGGTTTTTTCCCTTGGTCGTTAAATCGGCGATTGTCGCGGTTTCCTTGACCAGGTTTGCCACCATTACGACCATCGTTTTTCTGACGGTTGCCGTTTTGTTGTTGGTCACGGTTGTTGCCCTTGTTTTGTTTGCGTCGCTCTGCCTGCTCTTTGGCACGCGCCTCACGCTCCGCCTTGAAGTTTCGACTCTGTGGTCTTGCGGCCACTACTTTTTCTTCCTTAGGAGCTGCAGGTGCAGCTGGTTTACTTTCTTCCTTAGCGGCTACTGGTTTAGCTGATACAGGCTTTTCTGCTTTCTTTTCTACACTTGCTTTTGGTGCTGCAGGTTTTGCTTCTGCCTTAGGAGCAGGTGCAGGTTTAAAGCTAGCCGCGATTTGCTCAGCAGCAGCAGCTTCCACGCTCGATGAGTGGCTTTTCACATCCAAGCCCAACTCTTTTGCACGCGCTACAACTTCTTTACTTTCTTTTCCAAGTTCTTTTGCGATTTCGTACAATCTTTTCTTAGACAAATCATGTCCTCCTCTTCTATTCCATAAGAGACCTCATTTTCTTTGTAAATCCAGCATCTGTCACAGCCAAAACCTTTCTCGATTTTCCGACTGCTATGCTTAATTCCAGTGTTGAAAACACGGTTATAACTTCTACTTGATAATAGTCACTTTTATCTTGAATCTTCTTGGTCAGATTGGGACCAGCATCATGAGCTAGAAAGACTAGCTTGGCTTTCTGGTCTTGGATGGCTTTAACCACCAATTCCTCACCTGATATGATCCGGCCTGCTCGTTGAGCAAGTCCCAAGAGATT
>CAUTXU010000071.1:0-6913 GCA_963542415.1 uncultured Streptococcus sp. | reverse complement strand
TGCTGAGCTGACCAACATCAGAACCAAACCAAACAGTCTCACCTGCTTGCATTTGGGCAATCGCCAATTCTTTCAAGCGTTCCATCGGTACGTTGATGTAGCGAACTGCACGGCTACCAACCACATTTCCCAACATCTCAACTGTGTAAGATTGGCCGTAAGGCTTGTCAGCAGTTGGAGCATTGATAACAGAAACGTAGTCTTCTAGTGGAAGATTAACATATTTCTTGTAAAATTCCTGTGGTGTAATGCCCTTTTCGCTTTGGTAGTTGTTATCCTTATCGCGATAAGCAAAGTCAAATTTACGTGGTGGAAGTCCTAATGACATGGCAAGGAAATTAAAGATTTCTTGCAAGAGGTCTTCTTTCTTAGCTTGAACAGTCGCTTGGTCTGCACCAGAAGCAAGCAAGTCACGCAAAATTTGAGCATCTTGACGAAGCAATTTGTTAAGAATTGCATTTAGCTCACGGCTGCTACTAGATGAAACAGACTCAGGATAAACTGACTTGGGCACGACACCGTATTTCTCAAACAGAGAAACGACCATATCCCACTGACCACCATCTTGTTGTGGTGTTTGAAGTAGGAATTTAACCTTACGGCTCGTCAAATCTTGGTCTGCAGTCGCAATGACTTGCTCCAAGAACCAGTTAGATTTCTCATACTTGTCCCAGAAGAATGTGTGGGCTTGTGACAACTCAAAGTTTTCCAATTTGTATTGCGAGATGAGTTTGTGGCGGAAAGTATTGAGAGCTGCAAACATCCAGCAACGACCAGACGCTTTCTGGTTGGTTACCTTATCCTTGGTCAAATCCAATGAGAAAACAGGCGTGTTGTCTACATGGCTTTGGCGACGTTCTAGAGCTGCAAAAATTCCGTTGTGGCTGGCAGCATTTTCAATCGCTTGGTATTTTACATTTGCTTCATAGTTGGCAAATAGTTTATCAGTAAATGATTCTTGAATCGCGTTCATAGATTCCTCCTTTTATTCTACAGTCTATTATAACTCTTTTCACAAAGGAAGCAACTGAAAAACATAAAAGGAGAGGACATTGTCCCTCACCTTTTTCAAATTTATACTCTTCGAAAATCAAATTCAAACCACGTCAACGTCGCCTTGCCGTACTCAAGTACAGCCTGCGGCTAGTTTCCTAGTTTGCTCTTTGATTTTCATTGAGTATTAAACTAAATTAAATAATATTAGCACGGAGAATTTCTAATTCTTCCTTGGTCAAGCGACGCCATTCTCCTCGCTGCAAGTTCTTATCCAATACTAGCGTTCCCATAGTCAAACGTTGCAAGTCTACTACTTCCTTGCCACAGTAGCCCACCATACGCTTGACCTGATGAAACTTCCCTTCTGCAATGGTCACACGGATTTTGCTTTGATTCTTTTCTGTATCTATGGAAACAAGCTCCAGTTTAGCAGGCTGACATGTAAAATCCTTGAGAGGAATTCCCTTAGCAAATGTCTCTACGTCTTCTTGAGTCATAATTCCCCTAACCTGAGCCAGATAAGTCTTGTCCACATGACGCTTTGGCGAAAGAAGAGCATGGGCAAGCTGACCATCATTGGTCAAGAGCAAAAGACCATGCGTATCGATATCCAAGCGCCCTACTGGAAAAACTTCCTTGCTCTGAGCAATATCATCCAACAAGTCTAGAACCGTTCTGTGCTTAGGATCCTCAGTCGCTGAGATAACTCCTTGGGGCTTGTTCATCATGTAGTAGACAAACTCTTCATACTCCAACACTTGCCCATCAAAGCGAATCTCATCTCTTTCTTCATCAATCTGCAATTTAGCTGACTTTTCTTTTTTACCATTTACCGTCACGCGCCCAGCCTTGAGCAAGTTTTTGACCTCAGTCCGGCTCCCCACAGCGCAGGCAACTAAAAATTTATCTAATCTCATAGAACTATTATATCACACTCAAAAGGAGGCTGGTACAATGACCAACCTCCTTTTCGTTTCATACTCTTCAAAAATCTCTTCAAACCGCGTCAACGTCGCCTTGCCGTATATATGTTACTGACTTCGTCAGTTCTATCTGCAACCTCAAAACAGTGTTTTGAGCTGACTTCGTCAGTTCTATCTACAACCTCAAAACAGTGCTTTGAGCAACCTGTGGCTAGTTTCCTAGTTTACTCTTTGATTTTCATTGAGTATCAGATTTAAGAAATTAACTTCCTCGTCTCCCAAAAATAGCTAAGACAATCATGGCACCTAAAATCGCTGGGATAATGGCTGTTCCTGATAAAACTGGCCCCCATGTTCCAAAGAGCAAGTGCCCCAGAAAAGCACCAATCCAACCGAGGAACATTTTCCCAAAGCATCCCATGCGTTCTCCACGATTGGTCAAAGCACCTGCCAAGAGTCCTACTAGGAGACCAACAAACATACTTCCTATCATCTTGGCTCCTTAATTTGCCCAATCTCCGTTACGGAAGAGAGGCACACGTGTTCCATCCTCACGGATACCATCGATATCCATTTGATTAGATCCAATCATAAAGTCCACGTGAACATCTGAACGGTTAAGCCCCGCAGCTTCAAGCTCCTCTTCGCTCATCTCCGCTCCACCAACAACGCTAGTTGCATAGGCTGCACCGATAGCCAAGTGATTTGACGCATTTTCATCGAAAAGGGTGTTAAAGAAGGTAATGCCTGACTGAGAAATTGGGCTTGGATCTGGTACCAAGGCACATTCACCCAAGGCACGCGCACCCGCATTTTCAAAGACAAGGTCTTTCATGACCTGATCACCCTTCTCAGCAGTGATATCTACGATTTGCCCATCCTTAAAAGTCACCTTAATACCTTCAATGATATTTCCGTTGTAGCTAAGCGGTTTTGTAGAAGTGACATAACCATCTGCACGACGAAAATCAGGCGCTGTGAAGACTTCTTCTGTCGGCATATTTGGCAAGAATCCTTCGCCTTGTGCATTGATAGCCCCAGCTGATTCCCAAACGTGGTTCTTCGGCAAACCAAGTGTCAAATCTGTCCCTGGCGCTGTGTAGTGAAGGGCTGAAAATTGCTCTTTATTAAGCATATCTGCCTTGCTCTTAAGAATGGCAGCGTGTTCTTCCCAAGCCTTAACAGGATCTTCTTCATAGACACGGCAAGTTTTGAAGATTTGCTCCCAAAGAAGATCGACTGCTTCTTCATCGCTCGCAGCATTTGGAAAGACTTTTTTAGCCCATTCAAGTCCAGCAGCGGCTGCTACAGTCCAACTGACTTTATTGGATTGCGTTGCGATACGCATTGGCTTCATGGCAAGTCCCATAGCTTTAGCAGAAGCTGAAAGCTTGTCAGCGTCCACTCCATTCAAGGCACCTGGGTCAGAAGAACGAACCCCAAGACGGCTAGCCTTATTCTCCAAGAGATAGTTCATCTCAGCAATCTTGTATTCTGGCACATTGTCCAGACGCTCCATCGGCGCGTGGAGGAATTTCTCACGGTTGATGACATCATCTGTCCACTGAACGATAACCTCATGTGCACCCAAGGCATAAGCTTCTTTGACAATTAAGTGAGCCAACTCACGTTGCTCCACATCGATAGAGAGAGCCAAAGTGTGACCAGGTTGCACGTTGATTCCATTTGCAACCAACAATTTCGCATATTTTTCTAGATTTTCTTTAAAATTTGGTAAAACCATTCTGTTTTCTCTTTTCTATTTTTATTTTTCTTTCAAAGCAGAAAATAATCCTGCTAAAGCAATAGCACCTGACAAGAGTGCTGTTGATAGAAGAATTGTCTGATCAGCAAGTTCTAATTGATACTCAAACACCTTTTCAGCAGGTTTATCTTCCGCAAAGATTCTAAGTTTCATGAGAACCCCCTTAAAATTTATTAAAACAAATCACTATGACTGCCTGTCCTAAGCAAATTTAAAATCAATTCTTCCTTGTCTACTTTATAAACCAAAAGCCAATCTGGCTGGATATGGCACTCACGAACTCCTTTAAAATGCTTAGATGCCGTTAATTGATGATCACGATATCTAGCAGGAAGTTCTTTTTCTTGAACCAGAAAATTTAAAACTTCTTCTAATAATTCTGCCCTCAAACCACGCTTCATAGCCAACTTAAAATCTTTTTTAAACTGTTTATGATAACGAATCTTAAGCACGCAAATCCTCCATCAAGTCAGAGACTGATTCAAAGGATTGGCTCATATTACGATTTTGGTCTAAATCCGTTAATACCTCAAGCAACTTCCGATTTTCGTCTAGTCTAACATCAAAAGGTAAACCCTGATATTGAATAGCCTGACGAAGGAAAATATTGATAGCTGTTGTCATATCCATTCCCAGATTATTAAACACCTGTTGGGCCTGCTCCTTCACCTCACTATCCAGACGGATGCTCATACTCGTCTTTGACATACTCTCACCCTCTTTCTATAGACTATTTTAACAAAAAAGAAGGCTAATGTAAATCTATTGGATATACATTGGCCTCTTTGGATAGATGATTATCGTTGCTCTGATGACTTATTTTCTATAAAATGATTTACCCTAGTCAAAATCTCTTTTTCCAGTTCTGTTATTTGTTCCGGACCCCAACCAGAATCTTTTTTAGAAGTTATCTCTGCCATCATCTGTAATTTTAAACTTTGACGATAAAATATATCTTGCCATTGATTATATTTTGCAATTGGAACTAAATTTCCAAACTTCGAATTCTGACTATCTGTAATGATACAAAGATTCCCGAAGGAGTGCAAAAATTTATCATCAATCTCTTCAACTATTTCATCACTATTTGGATGTTGTGGAAACCAGTGCTCTATGGAACGACGATATGTAAACTTAAAATCTTCAAATTCAACGCTCGAATACTTTCCTTTTAAATCCGAACAATTTTTCCATAAAATATAATCTATAAAATTGAAAGCGTAAACAGGAATTGCACCATATCTTTTGATATTTCTATCCTTGTCAAACAAACTTTCTTCAGCATATCTCACTGCCATTTTCTCAAGAAAATTCTTAAACCGAGCACCAAATTCTGCTTGATTTAACTCTTCAATATGGTTAAACAAGAATTGCAAGATTTCATATAACCAACGACTATCACGATTAGCAGTAAAGGTCACAGCAAACATAGATTGAAGCATTAAAATATCATCATTGAACTTTTCAAAAGAATTTTTATCATAATAATATTGAACAAATAAATCTCCTCCAGTTTTATTATTATAATCATTCCGATAAACTTTCTGTAGAAACCAATCATTTTCTTGTCTTCTATTATTAGTCTCTTGTGACATTCGTACGATCAAATTATCAAATATAAATTTTAATTTCAATAAATTTCTAATAAATAATGTAACATCCTCTAAATTTGTATTAACACTAGTTACATTTTCAAATGTTTCTAATAATTTCTTGTCATCTAGCTGTATAGCAGAAGGAGATACATTACCAAATGTTATATAATAAACGAAATATAAAAATGTTTCAAAGTTTATAATCGTTCTGTATTTTTCCACTTCATTCGTATCTGATATTACTTTAACTCTTGTAGATTCTTTATTTTCTATACTAGACAATAGAGATTTCTTATTAGTTGACTGAACTTCTATTTGACTTAAGGACTTATCAATATTTAAACGAAAGCTATTCTGATAATTATTTCCTTTAATCCAATTCAAAGGAAAGATTTTTTCTCTTTCTCCATCATGATGCTTTTTCTTTGCTTTTTTTGTAAATGCATTGATTACCGGCTTATCAAATTCTGCACAGGCATCCCAAATCCTTGCAAACTTTTGTGCCATTTCTTGATCTGTACCGAACTTAGCCATCATTTGCGCCTTAAGAATCTCATGAGCCTCTAGTTGTTCGCCTCGAGAGTTGAAACGTTCGAAATAAAGATTCAAATCTAAATCCTCAGGAAGTATACTCCGAAAAATGATGACATTCTCAAAAAGATAATCAACGAAAGACTGAGGATCAAGACGGCGCTCCTCTAGCACTTTTTTCAATGCGTCTTAAGCATGTCTATAACCTCTAGTCAGCTCATTTTCATCGTCCTCTGAAATTTCTTTCTTGGCAAATAGATCTTTAATATTCTTATTTGATTTCTTCCTAGCTGGGAAGGTAAGATTGACAGCTTTCAATCTATCAAAACCAAACTCATGCTTCAAAGCTAAGGCAATCAAATTAAGGGCTGTTGTCCGTTGTTGCCCATCTATGATTTTGAAAATGTCATTCTCTTTATTAACGACTAATGTTCCAATATAGTAATTGTCTCTGTCTCTATTTTCTTTAAAAGCATCTGCTACGTCATTCAGTAACTGCTCGATTTCATTATAAGTCCAAGCAAAATTTCTCTGATAAAGAGGAATAGCATAGGTATCTTCATTTAACAAACGATTAACTGATAAGCTTATATGTGTTTCTACCATTTATCTTTTTCCTCTTCTATAATCTTGTCCACAGTATAATTTTCAAATAACTCTCTATCTATCTTAATCATGAAATCATTCGGAGTGACAGCATGAGATAAAAGTTGAAATAGCTTTTGAGCCTCTTTTTGTCTAAACCTTCCACCAGCAGCATAGTTCCCAACCGTCGCATCATATATGGCTTTAGACTTAACCCGAGGGTAATAAGACCAAATAAACAAGGTCTCTACTATCTCCTTTGATAGCTCATCTTTTCCAAATCTCTCTGCAAAAAGCGAGCAAATATTTAGGAATATATTGTGGCACTTGAGGTAGCGTCCTTTTGAGCTATTGTAAATATTCAACATGCCTTCTGGGTAAGCTACATTTTTTTCTTCCCCTTCAGGTTCATCAGAAAACCCTAACTCTGCATTTAAAAAATCTTTATGTTCTTTAATAGTTCCATGAGCAGATTCAATATACTCAAAAAATTTACTTCCATCAATGATTGGCATAGT
>CAUTXU010000070.1:0-6935 GCA_963542415.1 uncultured Streptococcus sp. | reverse complement strand
GGTGTATTAAGATTTGTCACGAATGAGTTCCTCCAGGTCGTTTTCATCAAAGTTGTAAGTAGTTTGGCAGAATTGACAAGTGATTTCTGCTCCGTGGTCTTCCTCTTTCATTTCCTGTAAGTCTGAGCTTGGAAGGCTGGCAAGAGCGTTCATAAAGCGTTCATGGCTACAGTCACATTGGAAACGGATTTCTTCTTCAGAAAGACGCTTGTAGGCCTCGTCACCGTAGATAGCCTTGAGGAGGGCTTCGATATGGTCTTCACTTTCCAGAAGCGTTGAGATAGCTGGCATTTCTTGGATGCGTTTCTCAAAGCGAGCAATTTCTTCTTCCTTGGCTCCTGGCAAGACTTGAACTAGGAAACCACCTGCAACCTTAACCTTGTCTTCCTCGTCCAAAAGGACATTGAGACCGACTGCTGAAGGCGTTTGTTGGCTTTCAGTCAGGTAAAAGGCAAGGTCTTCACCGATTTCCCCAGAGATAAGGGGAGTCATAGAGTTGTAAGGATTTCCAGTACCGTAGTCTGTGATAACGAGGAATTGACCATTTCCAACAAAAGGTCCGACTAGAACTTCACCAGTTGCAGTCTTTTTGATGTCAACACCAGGATTTTGAACGTAGCCTTTGACGTTCCCCTTGGTATCAGCGACGGTGATGATAGCACCTAGAGAGCTAGATCCCAGCACCTTAACTGTTAGTTTGGTATTTCCTTTTTCATTGGCTGCGAGAATCTGGCTGGCGATAAGAGTTCGACCAAGCGCTACAGTTGAGCTAGCTTGGGTTTGATGTTTTTCTTGAGCAGTGCGGACGGTTTCAGTGCTGTCAAGGACAAAAGCACGAAAGGCTCCGCTTTCTGATATAGTTTTAATAATTTTATCCATAGCTACTATTTTAGCATAAAAATGCCCAAAGGGGGAGCCGTGTGTTTGCTGATTTTCAGGATAATGGACTAGGAAATCAGCATGAAAATAAAAAGAGAAACAGATTATTTCAGCATTTGTAAGATTTATGCTATGCTTAAGGTAGAAAATGAAAGGGGTAACAAATGTATTTAGGAGATTTGATGGAAAAGGCTGAATCTGGCCAATTTTCAATCCTTTCCTTTCTATTACAAGAGTCTCAGACGACTGTCAAGGCTGTAATGGAGGAAACAGGATTTTCAAAAGCAACCCTAACCAAATATGTCACCCTGCTTAATGACAAGGCTTTGGATAGTGGCTTAGAGCTGACTATTCACTTAGAAGATGAAAATCTGCGTCTGTCAATCGGTGCAGCTACCAAGGGGAGAGATATCCGGAGCTTGTTTTTGGAGAATGCTGTTAAATATCAGATTTTGGTCTATCTTCTCTACCACCAACAGTTTTTAGCCCATCAGCTGGTTCAAGAATTAATAATTAGTGAGGCTACGCTTGGTCGTCACTTAGCTAGCTTAAATCAGATTTTGTCAGAATTTGATTTATCTATTCAAAATGGACGTTGGCGAGGTCCAGAGCATCAGATTCGCTATTTCTATTTCTGTCTTTTCCGCAAGGTCTGGTCCAGTCAGGAGTGGGAAAGTCATATGCAGAAAGCGGAGAGAAAGCAGGATATTGCTACTCTAGAAGAAATCTGCGGTGCTAGCTTGTCTTCGGGGCAGAAATTAGATTTGATTCTCTGGGCTCATATCAGTCAACAACGTCTTCGGGTTAATGCCTGTCAGTTCCAAGTGATAGAAGAAAAAATGCGAGGGTATTTTGACAATATTTTCTACCTTCGTTTGCATCGAAAGGCTCCGTCCTTTTTCGCTGGGCAACACCTTCCTCTAGGAACTGAGGATGGGGAGATGATGATTTTCTTCTCTTTCCTCCTATCTCATCGCATTCTTCCTCTTCATACTATGGAGTATATCCTTGGTTTTGGAGGGCAGTTGGCAGATTTGCTGACGCAATTGATTCAAGAAATGAAGAAGGAGGAGTTGCTGGGTGATTATACAGAGGACCATGTCACCTATGAACTCAGTCAGCTTTGTGCTCAAGTCTATCTCTATAAGGGCTATATTTTACAGGATCGCTACAAGTACCAGTTAGAGAATCGTCATCCTTATTTGCTGATGGAACATGATTTTAGGGGGACGGCAGAGGAGATTTTTCATGCTCTACCTGCCTTTCAGCAGGGGACGGATTTGGATAAGAAAATTCTCTGGGAATGGCTCCAGTTGATAGAATATATGGCTGAAAATGGTGGCCAGCATATGCGGATTGGTCTGGATTTGACATCTGGTTTTCTTGTCTTTTCAAGGATGGCAGCTATTTTAAAACGGTATTTGGAATACAATCGTTTTATTACCATTGAAGCCTATGATTGTACTCGGCATTATGATTTGCTGGTTACCAATAACCCTATTCATAAGAAGGAACAGACACCAGTTTATTATTTAAAAAATGACTTGGATATGGAAGATTTGGCAGGGATTCGTCAGTTATTATTCACTTAAAAGGCTTGGTTGTTCCAGGTCTTTTTTGTGAAATTCACACAATCTCCTCACATTTTTTAAAAAATTAAAAAAAGTTGATAAACAAGAAAGCGCTTTATTTTGTATACTAGTTACTGTAAAGAGGAGACATCCTCAAGATCTTTATCAGGAGGACAGCACATGTCACAAGAAAAATACATCATGGCCATTGACCAGGGAACTACAAGTTCTCGTGCCATTATTTTCAACAAAAAAGGAGAAAAGGTTAGCTCGAGTCAAAAAGAGTTTACCCAGATTTTCCCTCAGGCAGGTTGGGTTGAGCACAATGCTAATGAAATTTGGAACTCAGTCCAGTCAGTTATTGCGGGTGCTTTCATCGAAAGTGGTGTTAAGCCAAATCAAATTGAGGCAATAGGAATCACTAACCAACGTGAAACAACGGTCGTCTGGGATAAGAAAACAGGACTTCCTATCTACAACGCTATCGTTTGGCAATCACGTCAGACAGCACCTTTGGCTGAACAACTAAAAAGCCAAGGTTATGTAGAAAAATTCCATGAAAAGACTGGTTTGATCATCGATGCTTACTTTTCAGCGACTAAAGTTCGTTGGATTTTGGATCATGTAGAGGGCGCTCAAGAGCGAGCAGAAAAAGGGGAATTGCTCTTTGGTACCATTGATACTTGGTTGGTTTGGAAATTGACTGACGGTGCGGCTCACGTGACGGACTACTCAAATGCAGCTCGTACCATGCTTTATAACATTAAAGAACTCAAATGGGATGATGAGATTTTGGAAATCCTCAACATTCCTAAGGCTATGCTTCCAGAAGTTCGTTCTAACTCTGAAATCTACGGCAAGACAGCTCCATTCCATTTCTACGGTGGAGAAGTGCCAATCTCAGGTATGGCTGGGGACCAACAAGCAGCCCTCTTTGGACAGTTGGCCTTTGAACCTGGTATGGTTAAAAATACTTATGGAACAGGTTCTTTCATCATCATGAATACTGGTGAAGAGATGCAGTTGTCTGAAAATAACCTCTTGACAACGATTGGTTACGGAATCAACGGCAAGGTTTACTATGCCTTGGAAGGTTCTATCTTCATCGCAGGAAGTGCCATTCAATGGCTTCGTGATGGTCTTCGCATGGTTGAAAATTCACCAGAATCTGAAAAATACGCTCGTAATTCTCACAATGATGATGAAGTTTATGTCGTTCCAGCCTTTACAGGTCTAGGTGCTCCATACTGGAACCAAAACGCTCGAGGTTCTGTCTTTGGCTTGACTCGTGGAACAAGCAAAGAAGACTTTATCAAGGCAACCTTGCAATCTATCGCTTATCAAGTGCGTGACATCATCGATACCATGCAAGTGGATGCGCAGACAGCTATCCAAGTCTTGAAAGTGGATGGCGGCGCAGCTATGAACAACTTCCTCATGCAGTTCCAAGCTGATATTTTAGGAATTGACATTGCTCGTGCCAAAAACTTGGAAACAACAGCTCTAGGTGCAGCCTTCCTAGCTGGTTTGTCAGTGGGTTACTGGAAAGACTTGGATGAGTTGAAACTCTTGAACGAGACAGGAGAACTCTTTGAACCATCGATGAACGAATCTCGCAAGGAACAACTCTACAAGGGCTGGAAGAAGGCTGTAAAAGCAACTCAAGTCTTTGCGGAAATTGACGACTAATACTGGAAGAATAAAGCGACTCAGTTAGAAAGTGTGTAAAAATGGAATTTTCAAAGAAAACACGTGAATTATCAATTAAAAAAATGCAGGAACGCACCCTGGACCTCTTGATTATCGGTGGAGGAATCACAGGGGCTGGTGTAGCCTTGCAGGCGGCAGCTAGTGGTCTTGAAACTGGTTTGATTGAAATGCAGGACTTCGCAGAAGGAACATCTAGCCGTTCAACAAAATTGGTTCACGGAGGTCTTCGTTACCTCAAACAATTCGACGTAGAAGTGGTATCAGATACAGTTTCAGAACGTGCAGTGGTACAACAAATTGCACCTCACATTCCAAAACCAGATCCAATGCTTTTACCAGTTTATGAAGAAGATGGAGCAACCTTTAGCCTCTTCCGCCTTAAAGTAGCTATGGATCTTTACGACCTCTTGGCAGGTGTCAACAACACACCAGCTGCTAACAAGGTCTTGAGCAAGGAAGAAGTCTTGGAACGCCAGCCAAACTTGAAGAAAGAAGGTTTGGTAGGAGGTGGAGTTTATCTTGACTTCCGTAACAACGATGCGCGTCTTGTGATTGAAAACATCAAACGTGCTAACCAAGACGGTGCCCTCATTGCCAACCACGTGAAGGCAGAAGGCTTCCTCTTTGACGAAAGTGGCAAGATTACTGGTGTCGTAGCCCGTGATTTGTTGACAGACCAAGTCTTTGAAATCAAGGCTCGTCTGGTTATCAACACAACAGGTCCTTGGAGCGATAAGGTACGCAATTTGTCTAATAAGGGAACACAATTCTCACAAATGCGCCCAACTAAGGGAGTTCACTTGGTAGTGGATTCAAGCAAGATCAAGGTTTCTCAACCTGTTTACTTTGACACAGGTTTGGGTGACGGTCGGATGGTCTTTGTTCTCCCACGTGAAAACAAGACTTACTTCGGTACAACTGATACAGACTACACAGGTGATTTGGAACATCCAAAAGTGACTCAGGAAGATGTAGATTATCTACTTGGCATTGTCAACAACCGCTTCCCAGAAGCCAACATCACCATTGATGATATCGAAAGTAGCTGGGCAGGTCTTCGTCCATTGATCGCAGGCAATAGCGCTTCTGACTACAATGGAGGAAATAACGGAACCATTAGCGATGAAAGCTTCAACAACTTGATTGCGACTGTCGAAGCTTATCTATCGAAAGAAAAAACGCGTGAAGATGTTGAGTCTGCTGTCAGCAAGCTTGAAAGCAGCACATCTGAGAAACATTTGGACCCATCTGCAGTTTCACGTGGTTCGAGCTTGGACCGTGATGACAATGGCCTCTTGACCCTTGCTGGTGGTAAAATCACAGACTACCGTAAGATGGCTGAAGGAGCTATGGAGCGCGTGGTTGACATCCTCAAAGCAGAATTTGACCGTAGCTTTAAACTCATCAACTCTAAGACTTACCCTGTTTCAGGTGGAGAATTGAACCCAGCAAATGTGGACTCAGAAATCGAAGCCTTTGCGCAACTTGGAGTGTCACGTGGTTTGGATAGCAAGGAAGCTCATTACCTAGCAAATCTCTATGGTTCAAATGCACCGAAAGTCTTTGCTCTTGCTCACAGCTTGGAACAAGCGCCAGGTCTCAGTTTGGCAGACACCTTGTCCCTTCACTATGCAATGCGCAATGAGTTGGCTCTTAGCCCAGTTGACTTCCTCCTTCGTCGTACCAACCACATGCTCTTTATGCGTGATAGTTTGGATAGTATCGTTGAGCCAGTTTTGGATGAAATGGGACGATTCTATGACTGGTCAGAAGATGAAAAAGCAACTTACCGTGCTGATGTCAAATCAGCTCTTGCTAACAACGATTTAGCAGAATTAAAAAATTAAGAAAAAATAAAAGAGGTGGCGGGCAGGACTCCTAGTCTACCCTCTCCTCCTTTTTAATGGAGACAGAAAGATGATGAATGAATTATTTGGAGAATTTCTAGGGACTTTAATCCTGATTCTTCTAGGAAATGGTGTTGTTGCAGGTGTGGTTCTTCCTAAAACCAAGAGCAACAGTTCAGGTTGGATTGTGATTACTATGGGTTGGGGGATTGCAGTTGCGGTTGCAGTATTTGTATCTGGCAAGCTCAGTCCAGCTCATTTAAACCCAGCTGTGACCATTGGTGTAGCCTTAAAAGGTGGTTTGCCTTGGGCTTCCGTTTTCCCTTATATCCTAGCTCAGTTTGCAGGGGCTATGCTCGGTCAGATTTTGGTTTGGTTGCAATTCAAACCTCACTATGAGGCAGAAGAAAATGCAGGCAATATCCTGGCAACCTTCAGTACTGGTCCAGCTATCAAGGATACAGTTTCTAACTTGATTAGCGAAATCCTTGGAACCTTTGTTTTGGTGTTGACAATCTTTGCTTTAGGGCTGTACGATTTTCAGGCAGGTATAGGAACATTTGCAGTCGGAACTTTGATTGTCGGTATTGGTCTATCACTAGGCGGAACAACAGGCTATGCCTTGAATCCTGCGCGTGACCTTGGCCCTCGTATCATGCACAGTATCTTGCCAATTTCAAACAAGGGAGACGGAGACTGGTCTTACGCTTGGATTCCAGTTGTAGGCCCTGTTATCGGTGCAGCCTTGGCCGTGCTTGTATTCTCACTTTTCTAATTTGGAAAACAACTATGTTGATAGAGCTTGGGCAAGAGCCCAATTTCAGCAAAAAATGAAGTAAATCTTCTCATAATAAAACGCATCATATCAAGCACGAAAATTCCACGAGGTCAACTATAGTCAGAAAGCTGAACAACAAGCCAAAACGCC
>CAUTXU010000069.1:0-6939 GCA_963542415.1 uncultured Streptococcus sp. | reverse complement strand
AAGATAAGAGGATAAAAAGGGCAAAGGCACCAATCCAACCGATAAAGTTGTACTTACTATTCTTGCCTAGTTTTCCAAAGGTTTTAATCCCAGAGACACCAGCGCTTCGACCGAGGGCAAATTCAGCAAGGAGAAGTGGGAAACCGATTAAAATAGTGGAGATGAGAAAGACCAGTAAAAAGCCTCCTCCACCGTTAGCAGCAGTCATGTAGGGGAATTTCCAAACGGCACCAAGTCCGATGGCTGAACCAGCAGATGCTAGGATAAAGCCCAGTTTAGAACCCCATTGCGATTTTTCAGACATAGTTAAACTCCTAAAATTAGTGTTACAAAAGAAAAAGCTACTGCCCTTGGCAAATAGCCTCATCAGTACTCAAAATGAGCGTTTCTTTTGATTGATAGACTTGACTATCCTATCATGTTTTCTAAGGTCTGTCAAGAAAACCATTTTCATGTTATGATAAAGTAAAAAATTTCGCAAAATCGCTTGACTCTGACCTAAGGGGAGGGGTTATACTATTAGTGTAAGGAGGAAATCATGTACCATATAAAAGAAGCTGCCCAGCTTTCAGGTGTCTCTGTCAAGACCCTGCACCACTACGACAAGATAGGCCTTCTGGTCCCTTTAAAGTCAGAAAACGGTTATCGAACTTACAGTCAAGAGGATTTGGAACGCCTTCAGGTCATTCTTTACTACAAATATCTAGGTTTTTCTTTAGAAAAGATAGCAGAGCTATTAAAGGAAGAAAGGACAGATTTATTGCCTCATTTGACCAGGCAGTTGGACTATTTGACTCGAGAAAGGGAACATCTGGATACCTTGATTTCAACCTTGCAAAAAACCATTCAAGAACAAAAAGGAGAAAGAGAAATGAGCATTCAAGAGAAATTTGCTGGATTTAACTACCAAGACCATCAAAAATACCACCAAGAGGCGGTGGAGAAATATGGACAAGAAGTCATGGACCAAGCGCTGGAGCGTCAGAAAGGTCACGAAGATGAGGCTACGGTTGCCTTCAATCAAGTTTTTCAAGCTTTGGCACAAAATCTTCAAGCTGGTCTGCCTGTAACAGCAACTGAAAACCAAGAGCAAGCAGCTAAGCTCTTGCAAGCCATTCGTACCTATGGATTTGACTGCTCCGTTGAAGTATTCGGTCATATCGGTAAAGGCTACGTTTATAACCCAGAGTTTAAGGAAAATATTGATAAATTTGGAGATGGTACAGCCCAGTACACATCAGATGTCATTGCTCACTATGTCCAAACTCAAGCAAAATAAAATCGGAGGAGTATTCTTCCGATTTTTTCTAAATTCAAGTATTACTTGCTTAATAATTTTTCTACCACATTTAGTTTTCGCATGGTCAAATCTACATTAAAAAGCTTTTCAAGATAGTTGGTATGGAGTTTCTTTTGTTTTGCAGTTCTAGGGAGATAGAGGTAAAGACAATGGTTACCGATACAAATTTCTTCTTCACCGTAATCAATTTTCAATTTTTCTAAAGGGAGACTTTGAATAGATTCTTGATAAAAAATCACGTGTATACGGTCATAAAGATAGTGTTCTCCAAAAGGGTTTTCTTGGACAATTTTTGTAAAATCACTTTTGTTCTTGATAACCATTTTTAAGTCGGCCCCAATTTTTTCCTTTATCAGAGTATGAACACGTTCTCGTATTGTTTCTAAATCTAAGTCACTTTCAAGAATGATATTCCCACTTTGAATATAGGTTCGAACTTGTTGAAAACCAGCTTCTGTCAAGATATCTACTAGATAAGACATTTTAGGGATAGCATTTTTTCCATTAGGAGTAACTCCCCTTAACAAGATAATATGTTCCAAAGGACTTCCTTTCTTTTGGGGCTGATTTAGCCATTGAATAATTTAGATTTAGATTGGGTTTGATCCCGCCACCCAGCCGGTACAGAGGGCAGAAGTGATGTTAAAGCCACCCGTATGAGCATTGATATCCAGTACTTCGCCAGCAAAGTGGAGGCCAGGTACCATCTTACTTTCAAGGGTTTTAGGGTTGATTTCCTTAAGACTGACACCACCCTTGGTAACAAAGGATTTGGCGAGGGACATTTTGCCAGTCACAGGGATTCTGAGGGCCTTGATGGACTGTAGAAGTTGATCTCGTTCTTTTTCAGTCAACTGTTTGACTTTTTCAGGATAGCCTTGCACAAAAAATTCTGCCAAGCGTTCTGGAAGAAAAGTCTTTAAGGCATTTTTTAGAGATTTTTCACGATTTTCTTCTAGAAATACAGCTAAGTCCTCCTCAGAAAGTTGAGGCAAAACATCTAGCGAGAGAATCTCCCCACCCTTGACAAAACTAGACATACGCAGGGCAGCAGGACCAGACAAACCAAAGTGGGTGAAGAGCAAATCGTGAGTGATGACATGCTTGCCATAACTTAGGGTCACATCATCCAATGAAATTCCCTGCAAGGCCTTGTGTGGAAAATCTGTCAACAAAGGACTTTCAGCAGCCTCAAGCTCGGTAATGGTGTGCTTGAAATGACGAGCAATCTCGTGACCAAAACCAGTCGAACCAGTTGAAGGATAGGATTTTCCACCAGTTGTGACAATGAGTTTATCACAAGTGAAGGTTTGGTCAGCTGACTTAAGGACAAACTTGTCATCTACCTTTTTTACTGAAACAATCTCTGTTTGAGTAGCAACTTGGCCACCTAATTCAGTGATTTTCTTTTCCAAGGCCTCGATAATAGTCCGAGATTTGTCGCTAGCAGGAAAGACGCGGCCGTGGTCTTCGACCTTAAGTTTAACACCATTTTCTGTAAAAAAGTTAATGATATCATGGTTATCAAACTGGGAGAAGACACTGTAGAGAAAGCGCCCATTTCCAGGGATTCCAGCTAGTAGGTCATCTAGAGTTCCGTTGTTGGTTACATTGCAACGTCCCCCACCAGTCCCAGCTAATTTTTTTCCAAGTTTCCGATTTTTTTCGATGAGGAGGGTTTTCTGACCATAAAAGCTACTGGAAATTGTAGCCATCATGCCAGCAGGACCTCCACCGATGACAATAGTATCAAAATGTTTCATAGCTCTATTGTACCACAAAAAACAAGAGATGATGGTCACCTCTTGTCAAGAATGCAATTAATCAATTTCATATCCCATCAGCAAACCACCATCTTCTGCATAGAAACTGCAGAGACCAGAGGTTGGGAGAATTTTAATATCCGCCTGTGGGAAATTTTCACGGATTCGGTCTGAAAGCTGTTGGCAACATTTCTCGTTATTGCGTTGAGCCATGACAATACGACCACCAGCATATCCTGCTTTTACTAACTCCTCATAGGCTGCTTGAACTGATTTCTTTGGACCTCGTGCTTTTTGTAGCAATTCGAGGGTTCCAGTTTCACTAGCTTCCCCGACCATACGGATATTTAGAAGGCCAACGACCGTACCGATAAGCTTGCTCAAACGGCCGTTCTTCACCAAGTTATCGACTTTGGCTAGGACAAAGAGCAACTTGGTTTTTTCTTGATAGGCAGTGATAGCTTCAACCACTTCTTCAAAAGATAAGCCCTGGTCAATCAAGTCATTCAATTTTTCTACGAGCAAGTCAACTTCCCCGCCAGCAGACAAACTATCAATTACATGAATCTTAGTGTCAGGATGTTCTTCCAGATAAATATTCTTGGCCAGTTGAGCACTATTGTGACTGCCAGAAAGAGTACCAGTGATGGTTACTAGGAAAATGTTTTTGGCTCCTTCAAATGCTCGCAAATAATCATCTGGGCTTGGACAAGCTGATTTTGAAGCTTCTGCGGTTGCATACATGGTTTCCATCATTTGGTCAATGTCAAGACTGGCATCATCAACAAAGACCTGATCAGCTACTTGAATGGTTAAGGGGACACTTACAAAGGTTGTGTCAATAGCTGGTGTTGCCAGCTGACGATAATCACAACCAGAGTCAGCAATAATCTTCCAAGTCATAGAAATTCTCCATCTTTGTCAGTTATACATTGACAAAGGTTCTGTCTTTTTTTACAATTATATCATGAAAGCCCTTGAAACAAAAGCCTCATCCGTCTGTTGTGACAAGTAGAAAGAAAATGTTATGTCTGAACGTAGAATCTCTGAAAAATCTCTTGAAAATCTCAGAAAATCAAACCAAGAATCCAATTTATTAACTAGAGAAGCCATCGAAACAGCCCTCTTGCAGCTCTTGGAAAAAAAGGACTTGACCAAGATTAGTATTTCTGAATTGGTCAAACGTGCAGGCGTTTCGCGTGCGGCCTTTTATCGCAATTATGATTCCAAAGAGGAAATTTTAGAGAGCGTCTTTAAACGAACTGTCCACAATATCATGGAACAGTTACATCATTATGATTTAAAGACAGACCTTTATCTGGTCTGGGTTCACCTTTTCCGAGAAGCAAGAAAGGAAGCCAGAGTGATTCAACTGGCCTTGGATTACCATCTGGAAAAAATCTTTGTCCAAGCCATGCAGGAATTTCTAGAAAAATACCATGGAAAATCAAAAGGTGTCAGCTCTTATCTTCATTCCTTCTGGAGCTCGGCCATCGTCTCTGTCCTTCTAAAATGGATCAAGGATGGCATGAAGGTACCTGCTGAAAAGATTGCGGATTTACGGTTACCATTTTTTAAAAAATAGAGAAAAAGGAGAAGAGATATGACTGAAAAAAGACTAGCATGGGATGAGTATTTTGCAGCCCAAGCCCTACTAATTGCCAATCGATCCACTTGTAAACGTGCCAAAGTGGGTGCGATTCTGGTAAAAGATAATAAGGTTATTTCCACTGGTTACAATGGTTCGGTATCAGGAACCGAGCATTGTATTGACCACGAATGTCTAGTCATTGAAGGACACTGTGTTCGCACCCTTCATGCTGAGGTCAATGCTATCCTTCAAGGTGCAGAACGTGGTGTTCCTAAAGGCTTTACGGCCTATGTAACCCATTTTCCTTGTCTGAATTGTACCAAACAATTGCTGCAGGTTGGCTGCAAGCGTGTAGTTTATATAAACCAGTACCGAATGGACGACTATGCCCAATACCTTTATCAAGAAAAAGGGACAGAATTGACCCATTTACCACTTGAGACAGTACAGGCCGCTCTTAAAGAGGCTGATCTAATGTAAAAATTATCAAAAATAAATGGTTTAGAAAGATTTTTAAACCGTTTTTTGGTATAATAAGAAGAATAAATTGAAAGAAGGAATTCCAAAAATGGGAAAAATTGAAGTTATTAATCATCCACTGATTCAACACAAATTGTCAATCTTGCGTCGTACAGATACTTCTACAAAAGCTTTTCGTGAGCTAGTAGATGAGATTGCAATGTTGATGGGGTATGAAGTACTTCGTGATCTTCCACTAGAAGATGTGGAAATCGAAACACCAATTACAAAAACAGTTCAAAAACAATTGGCAGGTAAGAAATTGGCCATCGTTCCAATCTTGCGTGCAGGTATCGGGATGGTTGATGGGCTCTTGAGCTTGGTTCCAGCTGCTAAAGTTGGTCACATCGGTATGTACCGTGATGAAGAAACGCTTCAACCAGTTGAGTACTTGGTGAAATTGCCTGAAGATATTGACCAACGTCAAATTTTTGTCGTAGACCCAATGTTGGCAACAGGTGGCTCAGCAATCTTGGCTGTTGATTCTCTTAAAAAACGTGGCGCATCAAATATCAAATTTGTCTGCCTTGTATCTGCTCCAGAAGGTGTAAAAGCCCTTCAAGAAGCTCATCCAGATGTAGAAATCTTTACAGCAGCCTTGGATGAACGCTTGAACGAACACGGTTATATCGTTCCAGGTCTTGGAGATGCTGGGGACCGCTTGTTCGGTACGAAATAAGAATAAAGAAGAGAGAAATTTGACATGGGAATTGATTGGGAAGATATTTTAGGTGTAGAGGAAAATCTTGCCGAGGCTTACGATGATTTAGTTAATGAAGCCATGGATGATTATCTAGATGAATCATATGAATGGCAACGTAGTAATAGCAACCATTATGTCGTTGGTGTTTGGAATGGGGAGAAAGTTCGTTTTAAACATAAATGGGGTAATCATGAATTTTCTGAACAAGAAATAAACGATTTACTAAGTGATAAAGTGATTCGATTTCCCTATACTATAAATAAAAGAGAACAAGATATCGTTGGAAAATTGGAACATTTAGAGTATAAAGGGAGAAAGTATGTTGGATTTTCTCCTTCTAATTGGAAAAAATAATTTTTAGTATTTAATTTAAAAATTTGTTAGAAATAGAAATTTGCCCTTTTTTGACCTAGATATTATAATAGTCTTATCTTCAGTCATTTGACCAACAAAAATAAAACTCAAAAGGAGAAATGAATGATTCCTGTAGTTATTGAACAAACAAGCCGTGGAGAACGTTCTTACGATATTTACTCACGTCTTCTCAAAGACCGCATCATCATGCTGACAGGCCCAGTTGAAGACAATATGGCTAACTCAGTTATTGCCCAGTTGCTTTTCTTGGATGCCCAAGATAGTACAAAAGATATTTACCTTTATGTCAACACACCTGGTGGTTCTGTTTCAGCTGGTTTAGCAATCGTTGATACCATGAACTTTATCAAGGCAGATGTCCAAACTATCGTTATGGGTATGGCAGCATCTATGGGGACTGTGATTGCATCAAGTGGAGCAAAAGGCAAACGTTTCATGCTTCCAAATGCAGAATACATGATTCACCAACCAATGGGGGGGACAGGTGGTGGTACCCAACAAACCGATATGGCTATCGCAGCAGAACACTTGCTTAAAACTCGTAATACTTTGGAAAAAATCTTGGCTGAAAATTCAGGTCAGTCAATCGAAAAAGTCCACGCAGATGCAGAACGTGATAATTGGATGAGTGCCCAAGAAACACTTGAATATGGCTTTATTGATGAAATCATGGCCAACAATTCATTGA
>CAUTXU010000068.1:0-7021 GCA_963542415.1 uncultured Streptococcus sp. | reverse complement strand
ATTGATGGGAAGGCTCTAGCAGCTAAGTTACAAGGACAGCTGGCTGAAAAGACTGAAAGATTAAAGGCAGAAACGGGGCTAGTACCTGGTTTGGTAGTGATTTTGGTTGGGGACAACCCTGCCAGCCAAGTCTATGTTCGCAACAAGGAGAGGTCAGCCCTTGCGGCTGGATTCCGTAGTGAAGTTGTGCGAGTTCCAGATACCATTACTCAAGAGGAATTGTTAGAGTTAATTGCCAAATACAATCAAGATTCAGCTTGGCATGGGATATTGGTCCAGTTACCCTTACCAAAACATATCGATGAAGAGGCGGTTTTGTTGGCCATTGACCCAGAAAAGGATGTGGATGGTTTCCATCCTCTAAATATGGGGCGTCTTTGGTCTGGTCATCCAGTTATGATTCCTTCTACACCTGCAGGAATTATGGAAATGTTTCATGAATATGGGATTGACTTAGAAGGTAAAAATGCGGTCGTCATCGGTCGTTCCAATATCGTTGGAAAACCCATGGCTCAGCTTCTTTTGGCTAAGAATGCAACAGTGACCTTGACTCACTCACGCACCCATAATCTCGCTAAAGTTGCTGCAAAAGCGGATATTCTTGTGGTAGCAATCGGTCGCGCCAAGTTTGTGACTGCTGACTTTGTGAAACCAGGTGCGGTAGTCATTGACGTTGGGATGAATCGTGATGAAAATGGTAAGCTCTGTGGGGATGTTGATTATGAGGCGGTTGCACCACTTGCTAGCCACATTACGCCAGTCCCTGGAGGTGTCGGTCCTATGACCATTACCATGCTGATGGAGCAAACTTATCAGGCAGCCCTTCGGACATTGGATAGAAAATAAGAGAAAAATTTTCTGAGGAAAGTATATTTTCTATAGCTATATCTAAAATGATAGAGATGAATATTAAATTTTAGAAATAAGTTTATAAAAGGAGGTTTGCGCCTCCTTTTTGTTGTATAATAAATGCGAGAGGAAAAAACGATGAAAGTGATTGAGCAAGCATTATTAGAAAAAGTCATTATTGAACGTTCTCGTACCAGTCATAAAGGAGACTATGGCCGTCTGCTGTTGCTTGGTGGGACTTATCCTTATGGTGGTGCTATCATCATGGCTGCTTTGGCAGCTGTTAAAAGTGGAGCTGGTTTGGTGACTGTTGGAACAGATAGGGAAAATATCCCAGCTTTGCACAGCCATTTGCCTGAGGCTATGGCCTTTTCTCTTCAAGACCAGCAGTTGTTAAAAGAGCAATTGGAGAAGGCAGAAGTTGTCTTGCTGGGACCTGGTTTAGGAGACAATGCTTTTGGAGAAGATTTAGTTAAACGAGTATTTGCTAGCTTAAGACAAAATCAGATTTTGATTGTAGACGGAGGAGCCTTGACTATTCTCGCTAGGACAAGTTTGTCATTGCCTTCCAGTCAGCTTATCTTAACTCCCCACCAAAAAGAATGGGAAAAACTGTCTGGTATTGCTATTGAAAATCAAAAGGAAAGTACAACAGCTAGTGCCCTGGCTTCCTTCTCTCAAGGAACGATTTTAGTTGAAAAAGGTTCAGCTACTCGTATTTGGCAAGATGGCCAGTCTGATTATTATCAGTTACAGGTTGGCGGTCCCTATCAGGCGACTGGGGGAATGGGAGATACTCTGGCTGGAATGATTGCAGGATTTGCAGGCCAGTTTAAACAAGCTAGTCTTTATGAACGTGTGGCAGTAGCGACTCATATTCATTCTGCCATAGCCCAAGAACTAGCTCAAGAACATTATGTGGTCTTGCCGACGGAGATTAGTAATTTTCTTCCTAAAGTAATGAATAAAATATCTAAAAAGAGACTGGGGGAGAACTTAATTTGAGTGGGAAATTTAGAATTTTTTAAGATAAAACGCATAATATCAAGTTTTTTATACCTGATAATATGTGTTTTTATAATTTTGAAACCAATCATTTTCATAATCAGATTCATTCTCAATCGAAACCTTTTCCTTCAACTTCGATAGGTTGTTGAAAAAATTTTAAAGACCTTTACTTTACCAAATATGTTTCCTATTTTATTTATGTCTCTATTTAATCATTTTTTGTATTACAGGAGGTCAATTATGAGAAATTTTTGGAAAAATAGTTCAAATGGAAAAAAGAAACGGAAATAGTTTTATAACAATGAATGTTCTTGTTTAATTGCTTTTTTTATTCATTTTACAAATTTTTAAAAATTATAATAAAGAATTTCTGAAATGAAAATATTTTTAATCTTATTTTCTTGTTTTAATGTTACTGAAAATAGAATATTTGATGTTTCCAACTTTTGAATAATAAAGGTATACATGATATAATGAAGGTAGCTCTTTAGTGGAGGTGTTTGAGTGGAAAATCTGAAGAAAATGGCAGGTATCAAGGCTGCTGAGTTTGTCAAGGATGGCATGGTAGTCGGACTTGGAACGGGGTCTACTGCCTATTATTTCGTAGAAGAAATCGGTCGTCGTATCAAGGAAGAAGGATTGCAGATTACAGCTGTAACGACTTCTAGTGTGACTAGTAAACAGGCTGAAGGGCTTAATATCCCGCTCAAGTCGATTGACCAAGTAGATTTGGTTGATGTGACGGTTGATGGCGCGGATGAAGTGGATAGTCAGTTTAATGGAATCAAAGGCGGTGGTGGTGCCCTTCTGATGGAGAAGGTTGTCGCAACGCCCTCAAAAGAATACATTTGGGTGGTGGATGAAAGCAAGCTGGTAGACAAACTAGGTGCTTTTAAATTGCCTGTGGAAGTGGTTCAATATGGTGCAGAACAGCTTTTCCGTCGTTTTGAGCGAGCTGGCTACAAACCAAGTTTCCGTGAAAAAGACGGCCACCGTTTTGTGACGGATATGCAGAACTTTATCATTGACTTAGCCTTGGATGTCATCGAAGATCCAATTACCTTTGGGCAAGAATTGGACCAAGTTGTTGGTGTCGTAGAGCACGGCTTATTCAACCAAATGGTGGATAAGGTTATTGTTGCTGGACGAGACGGGATTCAGATTTTAACCTCAAGAAAAGGAAAATAGAAGGAGATACACTATGTCAAAATTTAATCGTATTCATTTGGTAGTATTAGATTCTGTAGGAATCGGTGCTGCACCAGATGCTAATAACTTTGTCAATGCAGGGGTTCCAGATGGAGCTTCTGACACACTGGGACACATTTCAAAAACAGTTGGTTTGAATGTGCCAAACATGGCTAAAATCGGTCTAGGAAATATTCCTCGTGAAACTCCTCTTAAGACTGTACCAGCTGAAAGCAATCCAACAGGGTATGCAACAAAATTGGAAGAAGTATCTCTTGGTAAGGATACGATGACTGGTCACTGGGAAATCATGGGACTCAACATTACTGAGCCCTTCGATACTTTCTGGAACGGATTCCCAGAAGAAATCTTGACAAAAATCGAAGAATTTTCAGGACGCAAGGTCATTCGTGAAGCCAACAAACCTTACTCAGGAACAGCCGTTATCGATGACTTTGGATCACGTCAGATGGAAACTGGAGAGTTGATTATCTATACTTCAGCAGATCCTGTTTTGCAGATTGCTGCTCATGAAGACATCATTCCTCTGGATGAATTGTACCGTATCTGTGAATATGCACGTTCGATTACCCTTGAGCGTCCAGCCCTTCTCGGTCGTATCATTGCTCGTCCTTATGTAGGTGAGCCTGGTAACTTCACTCGCACAGCAAACCGTCGTGACTTGGCAGTATCTCCATTTGCACCGACTGTTTTGGATAAATTGAACGAGGCTGGTATCGATACTTACGCTGTTGGTAAAATCAATGATATCTTTAACGGTGCTGGTATCAACCACGACATGGGTCACAATAAGTCAAATAGCCATGGGATTGATACACTATTGAAGACTATGGCACTTACTGAGTTTGAAAAAGGATTCTCATTCACAAACTTGGTTGACTTTGATGCCCTTTACGGTCACCGTCGCAATGCTCATGGTTACCGTGATTGCTTGCATGAGTTTGATGAACGCTTACCTGAAATTATCGCAGCTATGCGAGAAAATGACCTACTCTTGATTACTGCGGATCATGGCAATGACCCAACTTACGCAGGAACAGACCACACTCGTGAATATATTCCATTGTTGGCCTACAGCCCTGCCTTTAAAGGAAATGGTGTTATTCCAGTCGGACATTTTGCAGATATCTCAGCGACAGTTGCGGATAACTTTGGTGTTGAAACTGCCATGATTGGGGAAAGTTTCTTAGATAAATTGGTGTAAGATGAAACGCTATGCTTTACTGGTGAGAGGCATCAATGTAGGTGGGAAAAATAAAGTTGTCATGGCGCAACTTCGCCAAGAACTGACAGAGTTGGGACTGGAAAAGGTTGAAAGCTACATCAACAGTGGCAATATTTTCTTCACTTCGATAGACCCCAAAGCTCAATTAGTTGAAAAATTAGAAGTTTTCTTTGAAGTCCATTATTCATTTATTCAAAGTTTTTCTTTACTGAGTCAAGAAGACTATGAAGAAGAACTTGAAAAGCTACCAGCTTGGTGGAACAAAGACTTGGCACGAAAAGACGTCCTCTTTTACACTGAGGGCTTGGATGTGGAGCAAGTCATCGAGACGGTTAAAAGTTTAGAGCTGAAAGATGAAGTGCTTCATTTTGGAAAACTTGGGATTTTCTGGGGGAAATTTTCTGAAGAATCCTACTCTAAGACTGCCTATCATAAGCACCTGCTCAAGATGCCTTTCTATCGCCACATTACCATTCGCAATGCAAAAACTTTTGACAAAATCGGTCAATTGCTAAAAAATAAAAAGGAGACACACAATGACATTTTTAGACAAAATCAATGAAACAGCTGCTTTCCTGAAAGACAAGGGAATCCAAGCGCCTGAGTTCGGTCTAATCCTTGGATCAGGACTTGGAGAATTGGCAGAAGAAATCGAAAATCCAGTTGTAGTAGACTATGCTGAGATTCCAAACTGGGGCCGTTCAACAGTAGTTGGTCACGCTGGTAAATTGGTATATGGAGAACTTGCAGGTCGAAAAGTCTTGGCTCTTCAAGGTCGTTTCCATTTCTACGAAGGAAATCCTCTGGAAGTCGTGACTTTTCCAGTACGTGTGATGAAAGTTCTCGGATGTGAAGGTGTCATTGTAACCAATGCAGCTGGTGGTATTAGTTTTGGTCCTGGTACTTTGATGGCTATCTCAGACCATATCAATATGACGGGGCAAAACCCATTAATGGGTGAAAACTTGGATGATTTTGGACCTCGTTTCCCAGATATGTCTAAGTCCTACACACCAGAATACCGTGCTACTGCCCATGAAGTGGCTAAGAAACTTGGTATCAAGCTTGATGAAGGTGTCTATATTGGTGTAACAGGTCCGACTTATGAAACCCCAGCAGAGATTCGTGCCTATAAGACATTGGGAGCAGATGCAGTTGGTATGTCTACTGTTCCTGAAGTGATTGTGGCAGCCCACTCAAGCTTGAAAGTTCTAGGAATTTCATGTATTACTAACTTTGCGGCTGGTTTCCAAGAAGAACTCAACCACGAGGAAGTTGTGGAAGTGACTGAACGTGTCAAAGGCGATTTCAAAGGCTTGCTGAAAGCGATTCTTGCAGCACTATGAGAAAGAAAAATAAGTGTGAAAACTTCTCTATAAAGTAGAAGATGAATGAAATACTTAACTTCTATATAGAATTATAATATGAAAAATGAATGAGGTTCCTATACTTTTATAAACCTCTTCAAATCCTTGCTAACAAAGTATAAAAATGAAATCGTGATGCTAAAGGAGATTAGCTGATTGGAGAATATTGTTGGTAAAGAGGGTGAAAAAAATAAAAGAAAGATATATGTATAAATGAAAATTGGTCAACAAATTATGCGTTTTGGCATAAAAAAATTAAGTATCGGAGTTGTATCTGTAGCAGTTGGTTTTGCTTTTATAGTACCAACAGGTGTTTCTGCCAATGAAGGAAATCATGGTCTGAAAAATGAAGGCTCTGTATCAGTAGTAGCAAAGGATAGTCCCGTAAAAGAAAACACTGATAAAAAACAGGAAGTATCTATTACAGAGGAGAAAGCTACAGCTACTCAATCAACTTTAGAAACAAAAGAAGTTGTTACACATGGGAAAGAAAAAGCAGGAGAAGAATTATATAAGAAAGAATCTGCTGTGCCTCATGAGGAATTGAAGAAAGAGGAAATTCTAAAGGATGAGCCGAAAAATTCTCGTCCAGTAACAGAGGCAGACTTTGTCAAAATTTCTAAAGGAGAACTCCATGTAGAGAAGGATCTTGTAGATAATTCTTTATACGGTGGAAAATTTTTAGATCCTGATGGCGATGATGATCATGATGGAATAAAAAATAAGGATGAATTGTATATTTACAATAAAGATGGGAAAGATTATTTAGGTTACCATAGCCATCCATTACTAGCAGATAGTGATGGAGATGGATTAGCAGATGGAGAAGATGATAACAAGAAACAATGGTATGTCACAGATCGTGATTCCCTCCTTTTTATGGAGTTGGCTTATCGTGATGATGATTACATTGACAAAATTCTAGATCATAAAAATCCTTTTCCAAGTCTTTATCTTGATCGTCAAGAATATAAAATGATGCACAATGAGTTAGCCCCATTTTGGAAGATGAAAAAGGCTTATCATACAGCAAGTGGCTTGGATGCTTTCTTGTTTGAAACTAAGAGTGATCTTCCTTATTTAAAAGACAATACTGTTCAAATGTTGGCTATTCGTGGAACGCGAGTTAATGACGCCAAGGATTTAAGTGCAGATTTTGTTTTATTTGGAGGAAATAAACCTGCACAAGCGGATGATATCCGTAATGTTGTAAAAGAACTGGCGCAGGATTCCAGTATCACCAATCTTTATATGACAGGTCATTCGCTGGGAGGCTACTTAGCTCAAATAGCGGCAGTTGAAGCTTATCAAAAATATCCTACTTTTTATAATAATGTTTTGAAAAAAGTTACGACATTTAGCG
>CAUTXU010000067.1:0-7060 GCA_963542415.1 uncultured Streptococcus sp. | reverse complement strand
TTCCTGCCCAGATTTCTGGATGTTCCTTAGCAACTTGATTCCAATCTGCTATCGTGATGTAAGGAGTCTTCTCTGCCAATTCTCTCATATAGGCAGCCGCCTTCTCAACGATGGCATAGGTCTCTTTTGTCTTATCTCCCTCATAAGGAGTCACCAAAACCATATGGTGTCCCTTAGGAAGATTTTTCACGATACTGTCCCAATCTTCCTTGTAATTTTCAGGATTATTTACCCCAGTTGCAATAACCACCATCTTTGGTAGAAATTTATTCTGGCTATTATTTAGCATGATTTCATTGGCGGTCTTGGTTGTTCTGCTGACCTGCGCATTAATCTGTGCTCCAGGAAGGGCTGTCTGCAGAGCTGTATTGGCCCTTAGAGCCACTGAGTCACCAATTAACATAGTGCCATCAGCAATTCCTAAACTATCCGCTTCGGCTCGTTCTGCCATCACCTTGGTCTGACCAATATTTGTTGCAGCTTGCTTTAATCCATTGACAGTTAAATCTGTCTCAAAAGCTCCCACTTGTGGTGCCAACAAGGTCACCGTGCAGACAATGATGGTCAAGATTCCTGTACCTGCTGCAAGGATTGCATGGATATAAGGCAGGGGACGAAGGGTTTGTATAATATGTGTGTCCTTTCCTGCAATCCAAGGTTCCAACACATAAAATGAAAGACTGGCAAATCCATAAGAAAAGAGCAAAGTCAGTAAGACAGCAAGAAGATTTGAGGTCAACTGTGAGAAAATGATATAGAAAGGCCAATGGAAGAGATAAACCGCATAGCTAGTATCCGCTAAAAAGCTAATCATCTTTGGCTCCTGTATATGAGGAGTCTTTTCATGCAAGACACGCGCCGCCAATATCATAGCAAGAGCTGCAAGACTGGCAAGTAAAAAGCCGATAAGATAGGCAAAAAGATAGGTAAATTTGACAAAGAAGGTCAAAATGAGTAAGAAGCCAAAACCTCCTGAAAAAACCAATAGGGTCTTTCGTAAATCCCAGATTTTATCCAACTGCTTAACTAAAGAAGTTGTCTGACGAACGCCTACGATAGTTGCTAAAATACTTCCTAAAAAGAATGGATAAACATGAGTTAAACTGGAGAAGTAAACAGAAGAATAAGAGGTTACTAGAAAACTACCAATAAACATGGAGAAGAAGCTGATCAAGAAGGCAGCAGCAGATAAGAGAAAGACCATTCCCCTCAACTGACCATTTGATTTAGCCTGTTTGGATAAGAACCAAACTGCCAACCCCCAAAGAATATAGTAATGAACCTCCACAGCCAAACTCCAATTATGAACAAACAAATGAGGAATGAACTGAGATTCATAACTCCCTCCTGTTAGAAGTTCATAGAAGTTGGTCATAAAACCTAAAACACCAGCAATCTGGCCACCAATTCCAGCTACATAATCTTGGCGAACTAGAAAGGTAAAGGGCATGGTTACCAAGACCATCAAAACCACAGGTGGCACAATCCGATAAAAGCGTCTCCTAAAAAATCCAACCAAGTCAATCTCATGATTTTTAGAAAATTCTTCGATGAGTAGAGCTGTAATCAGGAAACCTGAAAATGTAAAAAAGACATCTACCCCGAAAAATCCTCCAGGAAAGATGGTCTGAAAGAAGTGATACAAGAGTACCAAAAGTAAACCTGTAATCCTAATCAAGGAAAACCATTTAATGCGCATACGAGTTTATTCTCCCTTTCATTATACACTTTATTCTATCAAAAAAAGAAGAAAAATCCCAAGAGAAAACTTAGGATTTTTAGCTTATATCAATTCCATTTTAGAAATTACGGCCTGACTTATTATAGCCATATTTTTCCACAAAATACTCACGGAATTCCAAGAGATTGTCATCCATGATGGCTTGTCGCACTTGCTTCATCAGGTTAAGCAAGAAGTAAAGATTGTGGTAGCTAGTCAAGCGGATACCAAAGGTTTCATCAGCCTTGAGCAGGTGACGAAGGTAGGCGCGTGTGTAGTTCTTACATGTGTAGCAATCACACTCAGGATCCAGTGGCGTAAAGTCCTCAGCAAACTGGGCATTCTTGACAACCAAACGCCCCTGACTGGTCATACAAGTTCCGTTACGAGCAATACGAGTCGGCAAGACACAGTCAAACATATCCACCCCACGAATCACTCCATCGATCAAGCTATCTGGTGCTCCCACACCCATCAGATAGCGAGGTTTGTTTTCAGGCAGCAGTTGGGTTGTGAAGTCCAAGACGGCATTCATCTCTTCGTGGGTTTCTCCCACCGCCAAACCACCGATAGAGTAGCCTGGGAAGTCCATGCTGACAAGATCATGAGCTGATTGGCGACGAAGGTCTTCAAATCCTGCCCCCTGTACAATCCCAAACAAACCTTGGTCATGTGGACGACGATGAGCCTTTAAACCACGCTCAGCCCAACGACTGGTACGCTCGATTGATTTCTTAACGTAGTCGTATGGTTGATAAAACTGAGGACATTCGTCAAAGGACATCATGATGTCTGAGCCCAGATTATTCTGAATAGAGATGGCTTTTTCTGGCGATAGGAACATCTTAGAACCATTGAGATGGTTTTTAAAGGTTACTCCTTCTTCTGTGATATTACGGCTATCTGCTAAGGAATAAACCTGAAAACCACCACTATCTGTCAAGATAGGCTGGTCCCAATTCATGAACTTGTGGAGACCACCTGCGCGAGCAATGAGTTCGTCTCCAGGACGCAGCCAGAGATGATAAGTGTTTGATAGGATAATTCCCGAACCCATCTCCTTCAATTCTTCAGGTGACTGGGTTTTGACAGTGGCCTGAGTCCCAACTGGCATAAACATAGGTGTCGGGAAGGTCCCGTGGGGAGTGATGATTTCTCCCAGACGAGCTCCCGTGTGTTTTTCTTTCTTAATCAAACGATATTTGATTGGTGAATCTGACATTTTTTACCTCCGAAGCTGGGAAAAACAGTCCCAGTTCATACTTTGTGCCCAAGGGCATACTGTATGATTTTATCAAAAAAAGCCGGAACTGTCACGAACTATGGTATAATGAGAGAATGAAATACCCAAAAATTGATTTAAAAACCATTCGTCTGCAGGCCAGACAATTTCAGGCTGAAAATCCCCGCCTCTTTCTCGTCTATCTCTTACCTAGTATACTGGTCATCTTGTCTGGCTTCCTCAATCCCTTAGAGCGTATCAACGAGTCTATTTTAGAGCAATCCTTTTTAAGCGTGCTTGGTCATGTATTCCAAGCCTATCTTTTTCCACTATTAGTCTCCTTTATCGGGGCTATTCTTCTAACCAGTTCAGTCTATACAACCCTAAAACTCATCAAGAATCCAGATACAGAACTATCCGTCAAAAATAGTCTCACTCTCTTTAACGAAGAGCACTTTTCACAAACCTTTTTGACTCTCCTTCTCAAACGCTTCTATCTCTTTTTATGGAGCATTCCTAGTTTACTCGGGATTTACTTCCTCTTTTACAGTAGCTTTCTAGCAAAGAAATTCGTTGCCCTTCATCCTGAGTTTCCTAATTTGGATCTCACGTCAGTTGAAACTGAACGTTTCCTCATGACCTTTGGTCTTTACTTTCTAGCAAGTATCCTCTTGATGATTGTCGGAAATAGTCTCTATATTCCACAATACTATGCCTATTCGCAGGTAGAATTTCTCCTCTGTGACACCCTAGATTTAGGACAAGCCAAACCAGGACAAATCCTTAAAACCAGCCGTTTCCTGATGAAAGGCTACAAATTTCAGCGCTTTATTCTAGACCTACAACTCCTTCCTTGGTACTTCCTCAATTGGATTACCTTTGGAATTGCTAGTTTCTCACTCCTCCCCTACATTCAAATCAATAAAATGATTTTTTACCGAGCAGTATTGGCTCGAAAACGTCCAAAAGCTTGAAGGTTTTCCCTCAAGCTTTTTTCTATCAATGAGTTTCTCCGCCTACCAACTTGAGATCCTGATCTCCATGTTCTATCATGGCGTCGATTGCCGCTTCTATCCCTCGCCTAATATCCACTAAACTCATAGCTGGAGTAGTCGGTCGATTCACCACCTGTTCCATCATATAAGGAATATGCATAAAACCTGCCTTAACATGTGGAAATTTCTTTTCTACCAAATAGAGGGCCTGATACATCAAATGATTGCAGACAAAAGTCCCTGCCGTATTGGAAACAGAGGCCGGCAAGCCCTCTTTTTTTATAGCTTGAACCATCGCTTTAATCGGTAGACTACTAAAATAGGCCGAGGCACCGTCTGGACGAATAGGAAAGTCAATCGGTTGATTTCCTTCATTATCAGGAATGCGTGCATCATCTTGATTAATAGCTACTCGCTCAGGTGTCAAGCTGGTTCTTCCACCTGCTTGGCCGATACAAAGAACAAAGTCAGGTTGATAACGATCCATCTCTTCTTCCAATACTTGGGCCGATTTGTGAAAAACTGTCGGCACTTCTAGCCAACGGACCTCAGCACCATGGATTTCAGCTGGCAAACCTTTAACAGCCTCCAAGGCTGGATTGACCTTTTCCCCTCCAAAGGGTTCAAAACCAGTCACTAATACTTTCATTTCTAACCTCACAACCAATTCCATGAAACTCTTTTCTTAAAAACAAGTATAACATATTTCCCTTATTCTGGAGCGAAAAGGACTAGCGAGGCTAGAATTGGTCTCTGATACTCAATGAAAATCAAAGAGCAAACTAGGAAGCTAGCCGCAGGTTGCTCAAAGCACAGCTTTGAGGTTGCAGATAAAGCTGACATGGTTTGAAGAGATTTTCGAAGAGTATGAGTTTATTTAAAGAATAAAATGCTAATCAAGGTCAAAATAGCTGGTCCACCTTGCTTCAAAATAATTTTCTTATCTGCTGTGAGAGAGCCATAAGCCGCAGCACCAATCACAAATAAAACAAAAATAGTCACAATTTCTAAATTCTGTGAGAAATAAATGCCATACAAGAGAAAGACTCCTAGCAGAGCGTTATAAATCCCTTGATTTTTAAACAATGAACTTACTGACGGACGAGCCAGTTCTTCCTTGTCCATGTTAAAGACACGACTAGTCGCATCTGATTGCGTTGCAATACTTTCCAAATAAAAAATGTAAAAATGCTCCAAAGCAACGATTGTTGCTAAAATGATTGTAATAATTGACATCTATTTCTCCTTAAATTTCTATATTCTCAATACCCAAAACCAATTTATTTAATAAACGACTGAGTTCTGTTCTTTCAGACTCTGTTAAGATACCTTCCATCTCTTCCTTAACCTTGATATGCTTCAGAGGAGGATTCACTACTAACTGCTCCTTGGCATACTTCGTAGCTTCTACCAACACTTCCCGCTGATTTTCAGGATTACGATGACGCTCCACTAAACCTTCCTTTTCTAAAATCTTGAAATGCCGTGTCAAAGCAGCCTGATCAATCTTCAAACGCTCCTGAACCGCCATTTGATTACAGGGAGAATTCTCCAGCAAAAACAGTAAAATCTGATACCGTGTCAAACTAATCCCAAGCCTTTTTTCAAACAATTGCGTACTCGCTTGCTCAGACAAGCGGAGTTGATAAAGTAAATCTTGAATCTCTAACATTTCTTCCCTCTTTTATTGACTTATCAATAGTTGACTAATCAATTATAATACAAAGTAAAATAGATTGCAAGAATGTTGCTTGAATCATTACAAAATGCTAACTTCCCATTTTACTTTCCACTCAAATTAACAAAGAAAAACGAACGAGACTCGCTTCCTATCACGAAAGCTAGATCTCATTCGTCAAAATGATATTACAAAGTCTGGTTTATCCATTCATTGAAACGTGAACGTGGTCATAGTGGTTTTCTGTCACGCTACCACGGTCTGGCATTGGGTTCCAAGTATTAGCTGGTCCATATTTGCTATCGAATGGAGCATAGAAACGTTGTTTCCAAATAATGTAACTAATTCCACGGCTGGCCATGTTTTGAATAGCGTATTCCGCAATCTTATCCCCTAGTTCTGAGCTTTCTGGTACCATAAAGTCGATAGCCAAACCTTTTCCGTGATCTCCACTGTCTCCTGGACGGTAACCACTAAAGGATGTGATGCCAAACAAGTTGGCAATTTCTTCTTTAAAGGCAGCTGTTTGTGGTTGAAGGCCTGCATTTTCAGATTTTGCTACTGCAAGTCCAGCATAATCAGGCGCAGCTGGAGCCGCGTAAGTTGTTGAAACTGGTTTTGTCTCTTCTGGTTGATAAGTAGAAACTGCTGGTGTAGCTTCACTTACTGATGCTTCTTTTGCTTCTTCTGCTTCTTCTGAGCTTGTTGCAGTTGGTTCCGTTGCTTTTTCTTCTACTGGAATTGTAGTTTCTTCCACTGTTGAAGCAGCTTGTGGGCTGGCTTGTGTTTCCTCAGCTGGAGTCGTTGTCTGAGGAGCTACTTCTTCAACTGGACTGGTTATTTCGACTGTTTGCTCTGCTGTAACTTCTGAACTTGATGCTACTTCTTTTGCACTTGTAGCCTCTACCGCTTTTGGCGCTTCTACAATCGGTTGAGAAAGGTCTGCAACCTGAACAGTTTGATCATCAACCGTCACTTGATTGGTTGTCAAATCTGCTGTCGCAGTTGTCACTTCTTCACTAGAGTCTGCTTGAGGAGTTTGGATTTCAACTTCTGTTACTTCTTCAGCTTCATTGACAGTCGTTGTCAAAACAGTTTCTGGGAAAATCAAGTCCATATTCGTGATTTTATTCAAATTCGCAAGAACTGTGACATCTACACCCAAGGCTTCTGCAATTGTGCTCAAGGTATCACCATACTGAACGGTATAACTTGTTTTGTTATCCGTTTTAGTCAAATCGTTTTGGATTTGCTCAACACTACGGGCAGTCCAAAGAACTTCTTCTGCTTGAGTTGCCAATACTGGGGCAAATGACAAGGCTACTGTTGAGGCTAATAATATTCTTTTCTTCATTCTTTCAAATTCCTTTCAAATGAGTACCTGTCTATCATAACACAAAAAAAGCAGAAAAAAAGCCCTCTCGGGCCTATTTAACAGAACTGTC